>JAZQMJ010000060.1:0-1890 GCA_045543435.1 Mailhella sp. | reverse complement strand
ACTATATGGCGCTCATGAACCAGTCCGCGCTCTGGACTTCCGCCCAGGAAGAGGACGACGAAGCCCTGTTCAACGCCCTTGCCGACGGCCTCGAAGCCGCCCTCGCGGACTGGAACGATTCCCGCGAAGTGGAAGCGCAGGCCCTCGCCGCCGACCTTGAGACCCGCTTCAGCCGCATGGCCGCATGGGTCTCCGCCATCGAGGAGCGCGCTCCCGAGATCAAGGCCGCCCGCTTCGAACAGGTGCGCGAACGCCTCGCCGCCATGCTCGCCGAAATGGGCAGCGACCTCGACGAGAACCGCTTCCTGCAGGAAATGGTCATCATGGCCGACAAGCTGGACGTTTCCGAAGAACTCACCCGCCTGCACTCGCACCTCGTGCGCCTCGCCTCCCTCATGGAAAGCGGTGAGGACGCCGGCCGCAAGCTCGACTTCACGCTCCAGGAATCCTTCCGCGAGATCAATACCTGCGGCAACAAGATCCAGGATCAGCACGTCTCCCGCATCGTGGTGGACTGCAAGAACGAGCTGGAGAAGTGCCGCGAACAGGTGCAGAATCTGGAGTAGGGCATGGCCGGTCAGCAGCTCGTCAACGTCGGCTTCGGCAATTACGTCCTGGCCTCCCGCGTGGTGGCCATCGTGAACCCGCTTTCTTCGCCCATGCGCCGCCTGCGCGACGACGCCAAGGCCGAAGGCCGCCTCGTGGACGTTTCGCAGGGCCGAAAGACCCGCGCCATACTTGTCACGGACTCCAACCATGTCATACTCTCGGCCATCTCGGCCGATACCCTGGGCCAGCGCTTCGCGCAGTCCGGCCCGGCCGATACCTCCAACGACTACGAAGACGAGGACGATATATGAGCATCGAACAGGGCCTGCGCCGCGGCCTCCCGCTTGTCATCTGCGCTCCTTCCGGCGCGGGCAAGTCCACGCTGGTGGGCCGCCTCACCGCCGAGTTCCCCATGGAATTCTCCATCTCCTGCACCACCCGCAAGCCGCGCGGCAATGAGAAGGACGGCGTGGACTACATCTTCCTCGACCGCGACACCTTCATCGACCGCCGCGGCCTCGGCTACTTCGCCGAATGGGCCGAAGTGCACGGCAACTTCTACGGCACGCCGCTCAAGCCCGTGCAGGACCGCCTCGCCCAGGGCAAGGACATGCTCTTCGACATCGACGTGCAGGGCGCGGCCCAGCTTTCGCTCTCCCTGCCCGAAGCCCGCTTCGTGTTCATCCTGCCTCCTTCCCTCGACGAGCTGGAACGCCGCCTGCGCGGCCGCGGCACGGACAGCGAGGAAGCTATACGCCTGCGCCTCGCCAACGCCCGCAGCGAGATCATGAGCAGCCACTGGTTCGACGCCATCATCGTCAACGACGACCTCGACACCGCCTACGACCAGCTGCGCTCCTTCTACCTGGCCTCCACGCTCCAGCCCTCTCTCCAGCCTCAGCTGGCCCGCGCCATCTGCGGAAAATAAAAGGTATCTATGGCAAAGAATTGGATATTCCGGACGAGGAAAGACGGCGCGAAAGAACTGCCGTCGTACTTCGACACCCTTGCGGACCGCCTTGGCATCTCCCTGAAGCTGGCGCGTCTGCTCTGGCTTCGCGGCCTCGACGAGCCCGCCCAGCTTGAGGAATATCTGAGCCCGCGCCTCAAGTACCTTGCCCGGCCCGAGGAATGGCCCGGCATGAAGGAAGCCGCCCGCGTTCTGGCCGAAGGCCTGCGCGCCGGGAAGAAGCTCGCCGTGTGGGGCGACTACGACGCCGACGGCGTGACCAGCACGGCCATAGTCCTCGAAGTGCTGGAGCATTACGGCTTCAGCGGCCTCTGGCATCTGCCGGACCGCCGCGAGGAAGGCTACGGCATGAACGCCGAGGGCGTGGAAGC
>JAZQMJ010000059.1:0-2021 GCA_045543435.1 Mailhella sp. | reverse complement strand
GGCTTTCCAAAATCGAATATCTATTCATTTCGCTCTTTTCTCTTCCCTTCCTGATGTTCCTGTATCTCGTGCTGTTCCTTATCGTCATGAGCGGGGCGCATTGAACGGGGAACTCGTCACTCTATTTCCAGCGTGTCGCCGTTGCGCCTGGCGAGTTCGCGGGCTGTGCTGATTACTTTATCAACATAATCTTGGCAGTTGTTGAAATAGACATGGTATGAATTGACGAGATATTCGCCGTCTTCAATGGAAAAAGCTTCCATGGTCTCTTTCATTTTGTCGCTGTCAATCTGCATTTGCTCGCCTACCATAAGGCGGGCCATGTCCATATACTTGGCTTTGAATTTCGTATTCCCGATATTGGGAACGTCATAGGCATAATCCTTTTCCCGGCCTTTTTCTTCAAACTCCCCAGTGCCTGTGAAGCCGAAGTTTGAGCCGTTGCTTCCGATAAAATGTTGATGCTCCAGCCGGCTGTTGTGGTCTCCGCCTATGCTTCCGAAATCTTCGTCATTATAAATCCATTTGCCTATGTCCCATGAGTCGATTTTTATATCCAGCGGCCTGCGGCCCACCATATAGTAAGGAATTTCCTGCCCCGCCTGCGCTCCCTGTGCCTGCTGGGGCTTGTCGCTGTAGAGCTGGATATGGCTTTCGATAGGGCCGGGGGCTTGATCCAGCGGATATCTGTTGAAAAAATCTCTGACATGAGAACCTTGTGCCGCGGCCGAGCTGGGGTGGATGACAGCAATGGTGGAAGTTTACGGCGTCTGAGCCTCTGCGGCGTGCCAGCTTCTGGGCTATCTCCATGATTTCTCCGGCGTTTTTGTTTTGGGGAAAGTGCCAGTGCGGACTCGGGGCGGCTTCACGGCGTCCTGAGGGGACGGACGAGTCCTGCCCCGGAGCGGGGTCACGGCGGCTGAAGTTTTTTGTTCTGGCTCGGAGGGCTTCAAGGCGTCCGCCCTTGCGAGTGCGTCCGCCTCTTGGGAGGCTTGCCGGACTCGTGAGTTTGCTTGCACGCAAGGCTCTAAGGCCGGGCTTTGCCCTTGGCCTCAAGTCACGGGTACGGCCTGCGCTGGGGCATTAAAGGAAATGATTGAAAGAGTCTTGGATTTTCTGCCGAAAATCCGCTTTCCCGCGCATTCGCGCGGGTGAGGAAGAAAGGCAACGTAAGATGCCGTTTGCTCGAAGCCGCCCGGGCATTCGCCCTTCTGGCGGCTTTGTCGCTTCACTTGGCTAATGACCACCAGATGACGCCGCCCTCGCACGGGCCTCTCATCGCGCTTCGCGCTCCCGAGGCCCTTAGCTTCGGCTCGGCTGTCGGGCACCGCTTCGCGGGCCCTCCGACCTAAAGAATCACGCCCCGCCGGACTGCGTGACGAGTTATCTCGCGTTGAGAAGAACGCCGCCCGCCTAGTCAGGGAGCTTCGGGCCTCAGTAGTCCGGCGGCCCTCCGACCTAAAGAATCGCGCCGCGCCGGACTGCGGGGGCGAGTTGTCTTCCTTCGAGAAGAACGCCGCCTGCCTAGTCAGGGAGCTTCGGGCCGGGCATTTCCAGCCTTCGAGTTCCGCTGAACTTTCGGCTTTCTTGCCCCCAGTCCATGGGCCGAAAGCCTCGTTTCCCGCCGGGAATTTCCCGAAGCACTTCTCCCGGACACGCCAAGCCTTTCAAGCCGCGTCTAGTCAGCCCCGCTCTTCCCGAAGAAGTGCGGGACGGCTCGAGGAGCCGGGTACCCGACACGGAGGCTTTTCCAAAAAGCCGAACGGGGCGGGATGCGACGAGTGGACACGCCCCAGCGGGGTTGCCGGCGGGGGATGGAAGGGGGTGCTCCGTGGGGCGGCCAGCCCCAAGCAGCACCCGCCTTCCCCTGCCCGGGGGGCTCATCTTCAAACAAGAAAGATTGCCTTCCGGCAAGCATGCCGCGAGCCCGCGGGGCACGACTCAAGGCTCAGGAGGCCTTCCGCTTATCCCTTACTCCCGCCGCCAGCGCGGCCTTCGCCTTCCCCGCTCCCTCGAAAGGG
>JAZQMJ010000058.1:0-3850 GCA_045543435.1 Mailhella sp. | reverse complement strand
CATGGAAAAGCTGGTCATCAAGGACGTGAGCGAGGCCGGCGGCTATGGCGTGGTCTTCGGCAGCGACCTCAGCCCCGAACAGCTCGAAGAGCTCAAGGAACTCATCCGCACCGAGCCGCGCCGCTGGATAGCCCAGGAAGTCATCTACTTCAAGGACCTCGAGACCATGGAGGAAGGCTCCGTGGTGTACCGCAAGGCCGACCTGCGCGCCTTCGTGCTTTCCTCCGCCGACGGCGTGGCCGTATGGAAGAGCGGCCTCACCCGCTTCGCCCGCCAGCCCGACTCCTTCGTGGTGAACTCCAGCCAGGGCGGCGGCTTCAAGGATACCTGGGTGATGCGCGACTCTACCGCGCCCCTCGCCTGAGCCCCGAGACTTCTCCTTTCCGTCAGCTCTCTCCAGAGGACACGATATGACCATCTCTCCCGCCAAAGCCCATCACCTCTACTGGCTGGGCCGCTACGCCGAACGCGTTTCCGCGCAGATGCACTTCCTGCGCCACTACTACGACCTCTGCCTCGACGAAGGCCATGAGGACGCCATCCACGAATACTGCAGCAAGCTCCACCTGCCCATCTGCACCCGCGACCGCGACGCCTTCCTCGTGGAACACCTCTTCGGCGACCAGTGCGGCTCCCTGCTCCACACGCTGAACTGCCTGAACGACAACAGCATAGTCCTGCGCGAAGAGCTCACCACCAACACCATCGCCTACGTCAACCTCTGCGTGGCCACGCTCAAGCACAGCGACCACAGGAAGGACGTGAACATCAACAGCCTCCAGCCCATCTCCGACTATATACTTGCCTTCTGGGGTTCCGTGCTCCAGTATGTGACCAACGGAGCCACGCTGGACATGCTGTTCATCGGCAAACGCGTCGAGTTCATCGACATGTACTCCCGCTTCGGCGAAAAGCATTCCCGCCTCGCCGCCGAATGGCGCAATATGGACCGCCGCCTCGACAGGCAGAGCTTCCTCGTGAACAAGGATTCCCGCATGGCCCTGCGCGAGATATTCTTCGAACACGAGAGCATCCCCGACCAGAACGCCATGCTCGCGGCGCTCAATTCGCTCATCAGCGTATGAAGCGATTCTCCTTCCGGTATGAGACAAGCACAAGCCTGAGTGCGCCCGTAACGGCGCATTCATGGCTTTTGCGCGCCCTGCCCCGGAACGAAGCATTCCAGAGCGTGGAATGGGATCACCTCCGGGTGAGCGCACTCATGCCCGACGGGCGGAGCATGGAAGTCCCCGCCTGCACAAGGCTGGACGCTTTCGGCAGCCGCATGCAGTTCGGCTTCATAGCCGAAGCCCACACAGGCATGAGCATGGTGGCGGAAGGCATAGTCTCGCAAGGCCTCTGCCGCATCCCCGGCACGGCCCACGGCATGTACTCCGCGTCCACGACCCTCACCGCCCCGTCATACGCCATGCTGACTCTTCTGAAGGGGCTTAAGTTAGACACATCAAACAACACTGAAGAAAAAGCGCGGCGCATCGCTTCCGCCGTGCATGGGCACATGGACTACGCCCCCGGAAGCACCAGCGTGGCCACCACGGCGGCGCAGGCTTTCGAACTTGGGCGCGGCGTCTGCCAGGACTACGCCCACATCACGCTGGCCCTCATGCGCGAAGCCGGCATCCCGGCGCGCTACGTCTGCGGCTTCATCCCCGGCGAAGGCGCGACGCACGCCTGGGTGGAATGGTTCGATTCCGGACTCTGGTCAGCTCTTGACCCCACCCACGACAGAGCCGTAGAGTACGGCTTCATCAAGCTGGCCCACGGACGCGACAGCGCCGACTGCCCGGTGAACCGCGGCATCTTCACCGGCCGCGTCCAGCAGAGCAATTCCGTTTCGATAAAAGTAGAAGAGATATGATCAAGACTGTGATCTCGACCGAACTGCCCGTGGACGAGCACCTGCTCATCCGTAAGAATTCCATCAAGGGCGGCAGCGGCAAGAAGAGGATATGCATCGTCACCGGCACGCACGGCGACGAACTCGAAGGCCAGTACATCTGCTGGCGCATTGGCGAGCTCCTGCAGAACCGCCTCTCGGAGCTCGACGGCACTGTGGACATCTACCCCGCCCTGAACCCCATGGGCATAGATTCCATCACCCGCGGCATCCCGAACTTCGACCTCGACATGAACCGCATCTTCCCCGGCGACCCCATGGGAAGCATGGCCGAGAACACGGCCCACAGCATCATCGAGGAGCTCCGCGGGGCCGACCTCGTCATCGACATCCATTCCAGCAATATCTTCCTCTACGAAGTGCCGCAGGTGCGCATCAACCAGCTCACCGCCTCCACGCTTGTGCCCCTGGCCGAAAAGCTGAACCTCGACTTCCTCTGGGTGCATGAGGCCGCCACTGTGCTCGAGGCCACGCTGGCCTATTCGCTGAACTCGCTGGACACCCCCACCCTCGTGGTGGAAATGGGCGTGGGCATGCGCATCACCCAGAGCTACGGCGAACAGCTCGTCACGGGCATACTCAACCTCATGAGCCATATGGGCGTATGGAAGGGCGAAGTGCCGCCGCTCAAGGAGACGAAGACCATACTTTCCACCGAAGGCGCCGTGGACTTCATCAACGCTTCGGCCTCCGGCGTGTTCATCCCGCTCATCGAACATTCCAACCACGCCGAAGCCGGGCAGGTCATCGGCCGCATCGTCGATCCCCTGCACGGCACTGTCCTGCAGGACGTGAAGCTCGACAAGCCGGGCTTCGTCTTCACCATCCGCGCCTACCCCGTGGTCTATGAAGGCTCGCTCCTCGCCCGCGTCTATAGAGAGGTGAAGTGATGAAACGCGAACTCCTCTTCGTCCTGCCCTCCACCTTCCGCGACGAATTCCGCATACAGGGCTTCCGCTTCGGCTCCGGCGAAAAGAGCATCGCCATCGTTGGCGCCATGCGCGGCGACGAGCTCCAGCCGCAGTTCATCTGCTCCCAGCTGGTCAGTACGCTCATGGACCTCGAAGAGCGCGGCGACCTCATGCCCGGCCACGAGATACTCGTCGTGCCTTCGGCCAACCCCTTCGCCACGAATATCGGCAAGCGTTTCTGGGCCATGGACAATACGGACATCAACCGCATGTTCCCCGGCTACAGCCTCGGCGAGACCACACAGCGCATCGCCGCCGCCCTGTTCGAACAGCTGCAGGGCTATAAGTTCGGCGTACAGATGTCGAGCTACTACCTCACGGGCGACTATATCCCCCATGTGCGCATGATGCACACCGGCTACGAGAACCCCGAGCTGGCCAAAGGCTTCGGCCTGCCCTACACCTTCCTGCGCAATCCCAAGCCCTTCGATACCACCACCCTGAACTACAACTGGCAGATATGGGAAACGCAGGCCTTCTCCGTCTGCGCCGGCCAGCCCGGGCATATCGACAACGATTCCGCCCGCGACATCGTTTCCGCCACGCTCCGCTTCATGGCCCTGCACGGCATCATCAAGTGCCGCACCCACCCCGGCTACTATTCGGAACTCCAGCTGGAAGAAGAGCTCATCACTGTCAAGGCCCGCCGCGCAGGCATACTCTACTGCATGTGCAGGCCCGACGAATCCGTGCGGCGCGATCAGGTGCTGGCCCGCATACTCGACCCGTACGACGGCTCCGTGCGCTGGGAGGCCCGCGCCCCCGAAGACGGCACTGTTTTCTATGTGCCCAGCAAGCCGCTGGTGCATGAGAACTCCGTGCTTTTCCGCATCATCCCCAGCTAGGCAGGAAACATGGGTCCTCTCCTCGACATACAAGGCCTCAGCGTCTCCTTCGGCGGCGTGCCTGTGGTGCGCGGTCTCGACCTGCGCCTTGAAAAAGGCCGCACCATGTGCCTCGT
>JAZQMJ010000057.1:0-4362 GCA_045543435.1 Mailhella sp. | reverse complement strand
GTGATGGTCACGCCGGAGGCCACGACGTCGTAGTTGCCGGCGGCCACACCGGCGAAGATGCCGTCCCAGGCGACCATGCGGACTTCGGCTTCCATGCCGGCTTCCTTGGCGACAGCCTTGATCATATCCACGTCATAGCCGACGACCTGCTTGTTGTCGTCGAGGAATTCCATGGGAGGCCAGGTGGGGTCAGAGGCGACAGTGATCTTCTCGGCGGCGAAGGCAGAGGAGACCATGAGGGCGGGCACGAGGAGCGCGGCCATGAGGAAACGGCGAAGCATAGGTATTCTCCTTAAAATAACATCCTGAAATATCAGGTTCTTTTACATTTTCATCTCAAATACGGCACAAGAATCTCTCCTTCAAGAGCCTTGTACCAGCAACAAAGGAACGAAACTTATAATCCGAATCAGTATGAATGACAAGGGCAAGGGCTGTCAATGCGTAATGACAAAGAGGACCGCCGCCCTGAAACAGAGCGGCGCTCCTTGATATGGGAGAAGCGGAGCCGGTCAGACCGGCAGGAGGCTTAGTCGCCGAGCCACTTCTTCTTGAGGGCGGCTTCGGTGCCGTTGGCACGGATGGCGGCGAGGCCCTTGTTCAGCTTTTCGATGAGATCCTTGCGGTCCTTCTTGGCCACGAAGCCGAGGTGTTCGTTGGCTTCGGTGCGGAAGGCCACGGTGAGCACGTCGGAGAAGCCTTCCTTCTTGTTGGCGTAGTAGAGGGCCACGGGGGAGTCGCAGACGACGGCGTCGATGCGGCCGTTCACGAGGTCCTGCATGGCGAGGCCCACGTCGTCGTATTCACGCAGGGTGAATTCCACGCCGCACTTCTGAGCCACGAAGACGCCGGTGGTGCCGATCTGGCCGCCGACCTTCTTGCCCTTGAGGTCAGCGAAGGAAGCGGCGGACTGGCCGTTCTGCATGACGATGATCTGGCTCACGTTGTAGTAGGGCTCGGTGAAGAGGAAGGCCTTCTGGCGTTCGGGGGTGATGGTCACGCCGGAAGCCACGAGGTCGTAGGAACCGGCGGCGACGCCGGCGAAGATGCCGTCCCAGGCCACGTTGCGGAATTCGGCTTCGAGGCCGACTTCCTTGCAGATGGCGTGGATCATGTCCACGTCGAAGCCCACGATCTGCTTGTTGTCATCAAGCAGTTCCATGGGAGGCCAGGTGGGGTTGCAGGCGACGGAGATCTTTTCGGCCGCGGCGGCGGAAGTGGCCATCACAGCGGGGAGCAGGATGGCGAGCAGGAAACGACGGAACATGGCGTTCTCCTTGGGAGGAAAATTTTTGGAAGGATTATTATTGGAGGCAAAGGACGGCCGTGTCAAGAAAACAGAAAAAAGAAGGCGCGAAAAAGCTCCATTTTTCCTGCAGGGCAACGCTTCCGGGCGTTAGCGATGGCGTACGCATACGCGAAAAGGCCGCCGCTCTGCGCTGTGCAAAGCGGCGGCCTTCGAAAAATCACCCCGTTTTTCCTGCCAGAATACGGGGTGCGGAGCCGGAATTCGGGAAAGGCCTTCGGCGTGGCCCTGCCCGAAGCCCGGCTTCCATATTCCTTTATTCCAGCCCCATCTTCTTCGCGATGGACTGGGCGGCGCGGCGGCCGGCGCCCATGGCGAGGATGACAGTGGCGGCACCGGTGACGATATCGCCGCCGGCGTACACGTTGGGGATGGAAGTCTCGCCGTTCTCATCCACGGCGATGTAATTGCGGTCGGTGAGCTTGAGGCCGGGGGTGCAGTCCAGCATCAGGGGGTTGGAGCGAGTGCCGAGGGCCACGATGGCGAGGTCCGTCTCCTGGATGAAGTTGGAGCCTTCCACGGGCTTGGGACGGCGGCGGCCGGAAGCGTCGGGTTCGCCGAGCTCCATGCGCTGGAGTTCCACGCCGGTGAGCTGCTGGTTCTCGTCGGTGATGAAGCGCAGGGGGGCGGAGAGCTCGAGGAGCTGCACGCCTTCTTCCAGCGCGTGTTCGATCTCTTCACCGCGGGCGGGCATCTCGGCGCGGGTACGGCGGTACACGATGTGCACGCTCTCGGCGCCGAGGCGCAGGGCCGTACGGGCGGCGTCCATGGCCACGTTGCCGGCGCCGAACACGGTGACGTGCTTGCCGGGGGCAACGGGGGTGTCGTAATCCGGGAAGGAATGGGCGCGGCCGAGGTTCACGCGGGTGAGGTACTCGTTGGCGGAGAACACGCCGATGCAGTTTTCGCCGGGCACGCCGAGGAAGTAAGGCAGACCGGCGCCCACGCCGATGAACACGGCTTCGTAGCCTTCATCGAGCAGGCTCTGCACGGTGACGGTGCGGCCGCCCACATAGTTGAGGCGGATGTCCACGCCGGTGGAGCGCAGGCAGTCGAGCTCGCGGGCCACCACGTCCTTGGGCAGACGGAAGGCGGGGATGCCGTAGATGAGCACGCCGCCGGCCTCATGCAGGCCTTCGAACATGGTCACGTCCACGCCGAGGCGGGAAAGGTAGCCGGCGCAGGTGATGGAAGCAGGGCCGGAGCCGATGCAGGCCACCTTGCGGCCGAGGCGGATGACGCCGGTGGGGCATTCGTGCTTGGCGTTGTCGGCCACGAAGCGTTCGAGGCGGCCGATGGCCACGGGCTCGCCCTTCTTGCCGAGTATGCACTTGCCTTCGCACTGCTTTTCCTGGGGGCAGACGCGGCCGCACACGGCGGGCAGGGAGCTGGCCTTGTAGATGATGCGGTTGGCTTCGTCGAGATCGCCCTTGGCCACTTCAGCGATGAAGGCGGGGATGTCGATCTCCACAGGGCAGCCCTGGCGGCAGAGGGGGTTCTTGCACTGCAGGCAGCGGGTGGCTTCGGCCTGGGCCATCTCAAGGGTGTAGCCGAGGGCCACTTCGTCGAAATTCTTGATGCGCTCTTCAGCGGACTGGCAGGGCATCTCGTGGCGGGCGATCTTCGCGCCCTTCATGACAGTCTGGCTCATATCAGTCCTCCTTCTTCTCGGCGAGCTTGTCCATGCAGCTGCAGCGGCGTTCCTCGCGGGCCTGGCCTTCCTGAGTGCGGAAGGAGCCGAGGCGGGTGCGCAGTTCGGCGAAATCGACCTTGTGGCCGTCGAATTCAGGGCCGTCAACACAGGTGAACTTCATTTCGCCGCCCACGGTCACGCGGCAGGCGCCGCACATGCCGAGGCCGTCCACCATGAGGGAGTTCAGGCTCACGGTGGTGGGCTTCTCGTAGCCGCGGGTGAGTTCGGCCACGGCCTGCATCATGGGAACGGGGCCGACGGCCACGACTTCGGCGATGTTCTCGCCTTCTTCGTCGAGGCGATTGCGCACGAGATCGGTCACGATGCCCTGGGAGCCCATGGAGCCGTCGTCGGTGGAGACGAGCACTTCGTCGCAGAACAGGGAGAGTTCCTTATGGAAGAGGAGCAGGTCCTTGTTGCGGGCGCCGATGCAGGCGATGACGTAGTTGCCGGCATCGTGGTGGCCCTTGGCGATGTGGTGCATGGCGGCCACGCCGGTGCCGCCGCCCACGCAGATGACCTTCTTGGGGGCGGGGAACTCTTCGATATGCGTAGCGCGGCCGAGAGGACCGCAGACGTCCTGGATAAAATCGCCTTCGTTCAGATCTTCGAGCATCTGGGTGGAGCGGCCCAGCACCAGATACACGATGGTGATAGTGCCGTTTTCCTTATCGGTATCGGCAATGGTCAGGGGGAAGCGTTCGCCGTGTTCGTCCACACGGAGTATGACGAAATGGCCGGGACGGGCCGTGGCGGCTATCTGCGGGGCATCCAGCACGAGCTTGCTGGTGCGGCCCGGGATGAGCTTTTCCTTGTGAAGGATCTTGGTAGGCATGGCGTTATCCTCGCGTTCTGGCGGAGACTGTTTGAGTACTCAATCCATTTCTCAATAGAGGCAAAATCCCCAGGCGTCAACCTCGTTCCGCGCTTTCGGGACTGACGCAAGAAAAAAAATCCTGCAACATACCTTTCAGGAAAGGCAGGAAAGGAAACAAAGTGAAACTCTTTATAACGTGACACGAGGATACGGCAGGAGTATATGTGAAATCAAGAGGTCAGCTCGAAATTCGCCCCCTCCTTCCGGCCGAAGCGAGCTTCCTCTGAGTTCTCCTCGACTCTCCTCCTGAGGGGCGGCCCGGCCGGGACCTCACCGGGCCGCCCGAAAAACGCAAGCGGAAACGTTCCGCAAAGATATCCGCCTCCCGCCCTCCCCCCCTGCGGGGCGGGACGGCCGGAACTCCGAAAAGGAGACTGCCATGCGCCGCATCATCTCTCTCTGCCTCATCTGCCTGTTCTGCTTCGGACTCACCGCCTGCGGCCCGCGCGAGCATCGCGTGCTCGGAGTCGGATCGTAGCCATGTCG
>JAZQMJ010000056.1:0-11189 GCA_045543435.1 Mailhella sp. | reverse complement strand
CAGATACGGCGCCCAGATGGCCTGCTTGATGCTGATGGGGTTGCGCACGATCTTGACCAGCGTGGCGTCCCAGTCTTCGCCGTTGTTGTCCACATAGACGCCGTTGCGTCCTTCGCGAAGGAAGGCGTCGGAACCTGCGGTCATGGCCGCCACGATATTCATCTTGTCGCCGCTGGCGGAACCGCTGGACACCCGGCGGCGGCATTCGCAGTACAGCAGGCAGAGCTGGCTGAGCTGAGCCATGGCGGAGTGCTTGGCTATGTCCGTCACGGGCAGGCAGAGGCGGCAGGAGCGGCCGTCGATGAACAGCGTGCCTGCCTGGAACATGGCAGGACGCTTGAGAGAATAGAAATCGTAGAACGAAATGAAGTTCATGAGCAGGCGGTGCAGGTGGCGATAGTACAGCACCAGACGCTCGAGTTCGGCGATATCGCTGGAGTCGGCATTGACGGCGAGGTCTTCCGCCATCATGGCCTTGAGTTCATCCGCCGCGGACGAAGAAAGGAAGGACTCGATCTCGCTATCGCCGAGAGCGGCAAGCGCGCTGACGGCATCAGCGGGGGGATTGCTGGCAGAGGAGGCGGGAGCGGGACGCGAAGCAAGCGCAGTGCCATACGGGGCAAGGGCCTGCTGGAGCTGTTCCCAGCCTTCTTCGGAAAGAGAGTCCGGATCGGCAAGGAGAGGGCCGACGAGAGAGAAGAACTTTTTTGCCTTGTCGCGCCATGCGGGGTTGAGACCGGAATCGAGACGCAGAGGGGCATCGGCCTCGATGCGGGAAAGAGGCAGGGAGGAAAGCGCCTCAGGGGCAAGAAGGCCGTGTTCGCCGGGGGAGACAAGCTGATCCTCGGCATTGAGGGATGCCGTGGCCACGGGGGCAAAGGAAGCAAGGCGACAGCGCAGGAAATAGTCATCGACCTTTTCCTTGAGTTCCAGCATCAGGCCCCAGGCCGCCGGAGTCTCTGCGCCGAGGGCGTGGGGAGCATCAGCAAGGGCTTTTCGCCAGTCCTTTTCCGCTCTGAGGGCGGCAAGGAAAGCATCGACTGCGGCGGCATTGATTCCGGGTTCGCCGCTGGCATCTGCCTCAGAACCGGCAATGGCGATGACAGCCTTCACGAAGGCCTGCTTTTCGGCATCGAGCTCAGCGTGGGCAGGGAAGATGCCGTCGCCGTTGTACAGCAGGGCATTAGAGGAAGCCGCGGCAAGAGAGACGTCCTCGTAGCGGATGGCCTCTTCCCCTTCTCTTCCCAGGTTCTTGAGCGCATTGGCGGCAGTCACGGCAACGCGGCGCCCCTGTTCGGTATCGGTACGAATAGAGGACAGCGGCAGTGCTTCCGGACGCTGTGCCAGCTCGGCAGGATCGACAAGGCGTTCGCATACCCAGTCCATGGCATCCAGCACTTCGGGGATGCGGATGCGGCCGTCGGCATCGGTATCGAGCAGTTCGAGCGTGCGGGCATCGAACTCCAGGCCCGAAGCCGGGCAGCTCAGGGCCGCCCAGAGTTTGGGGTCGAGTTCGCGCAGACGGCTCAGTTCGCCTGCGGTCTCCAGCGTTACCTGATCCATGCCTCCCAAGCGGTGAAAGGCCCAAGTGAGCTTATCGTTCTTTTCCATATCGTACTGCCTTTTTAAAAAGAAATCCCGGACCACGTCAGCGCGGCCCGGGGCAGAGAATCATACACGTTCCCGGGCTTTCATGCCCGGTCCATCATTTCATACATATTCGACCTTGTCCAGAATACCGGTGAGCTTGGCCAGGGCAACGCCGTAGTTGCATATGGCTACACCCTGCTCCTTCGCCTTGCGTATGCGGGACATCATGTATGTGCGGTTGAACATGCAGGCGCCGCAGTGGATGATGAGGTCGTACTGCGTAAGGTCTTCCGGGAAGTCCGTCCCGCTGACCATGGTGATGCTGAGGCTTTCGCCGTAGCGGGCGCGCAGGCGGGCGGGTATCTTCACGCGGCCTATGTCTTCGGCAAGAGGCGCATGGGTACAGGCTTCGGCGATGAGGACTTTGGAATCCGGGCCGAGGCGGTCGATAGCCTCCGCGCCTTCGATGAAGGTGCGCACGTCGCCCTTATATCCTGCCATGAGAATGGAGAACGAGGTGAGCAGGCTCTCGGCGGGCTTCAGCTTCCACACTTCGCCGAAGACCTGCGAGTCCGTGATGATGAGGTGCGGGGGGCGGGCCAGCGCGTCGAGAGTCTGCTGTATCTTGTCGGCCGTACAGCTGACCACAAGGCACTTCTTGTCCAGAAGTTCGCGGGTCACCTGCACCTGCGGCAGGATGAGGCGGCCCTGCGGGGCCTGTATGTCCTGCGGCATGACCAGCATGACAAGATCGCCTTCCTTGCAGAGATGCCCGGTGATGGCAAGCTTGCCCCAGTCGGCCGGCATCTTGCGGAGCATGGCTTCGCGCAGTCCGTCCACGCCAGTTCCCTTGAAGGCGCTCACGCAGACAGGCTTCTGGCCGAGTTCGCCCTTCACCTGCTCCACGAGGGCGGCAAGGGCATCCTCCGAATGCATATCTGCTTTGTTCAGTACCACGATGAACGGAGTCTTGCGTTCCTTGAAGGCCTCTATCCATTTCTTTTCATAGGAAAGATCGCCGCCGGTGACGACGAGGAGAGCGATATCGGTCTTCTCAAGGGCAAGGCGCGTCTTTTCTACGCGCAGTTCGCCCATAGGGCCGATATCGTCGAAACCGGCGGTGTCGATGAGAACGCAGGGGCCGAGACCATGTATCTCCATGGACTTGTAGACCGGGTCGGTGGTGGTGCCGGCAGTATCGGAGACGATGGCCGTCTCATGCCCGGTGATGGCGTTGATGAGCGAAGATTTGCCCGCATTGCGGCGGCCGTAGATGCCTATGTGCAGTCGGCCCGAACGCGGAGTATCGTTGATGGAATCGGACATGGGGACTCCTTGTGACTAGAGGGGCTGGAAGTCGCCGCGATCGACCACTATCTCGTAGCCGATGGCACTGATGCGCGCCTTGAGGGCGTTCACGTTGTCCGCGCACTCCGCGCCTTCGGAGAGCTTGTTGTTGTAGAGGCGGTAGCGGTCGCGGGCTTCCTTGGGGGAAAGGTTGGGCATGAGCACGTTCGCGCCGGCAAGGATGCCGCGTTCCCGGCCATCCCCTGCGGCAGTGCCGAGGGCAGTGGTGGAAGGAAGCATGGCGGCGGGAAGGAGCAGGCGAACGATGGAGATCATGACGAGGGTGCGCTCCACCGAGCCTGCCGGGAACTCCGCGAAGGGGGTCTGGGCGTGGGGGATGAAGGGCCCCATGCCGACCATCTCAGGCTTGAGTTCATAGAGGAACTGCAGGTCTTTGACAGTGGACGCCGTAGTCTGCCACGGAGAGCCTATCATGAAGCCTGCGCCGGTCTGGAAACCGCAGTTCTTCAGGGAATACAGGCAGGATTTGCGGCTTTCCCATGTCTGTGCGGAGGGATGGAGCAGGGAATAATGCTCGGCGTCGGCGGATTCGTGCCGCAGGAGGAAGCGGTCCGCTCCGGCTTCGCGCAGGCGGGGATAGGAATCTTCGCTCTTTTCGCCTACGGAGAGAGTGATGGCGCAGTCAGGCCAGCGCGACTTCATATCGCGAAGCAGAGAGACGAGGCGTTCATCGGTGAACCAGCCGTCTTCTCCTCCCTGCATCACGAAGGTGCGGAAGCCGAGGCCGTAGCCGTGTTCACAGCATTCCAGTATCTGCTCCGGCGTGAGGCGATAGCGTTCGACCTGCGAGTTGCCGCAGCGTATGCCGCAATAGCGGCAGTTCTGGCGGCAGAAATTCGATATCTCGATAAGGCCGCGCACATATATGCGCTTGCCGAAATGCTCCTGCGCGCGGGCCCTCGCGCGGCGGAAGAGTTCTTCGCGCAAGGCTATGCGTTCATCCTCAGCAAGGGCTGGGACGTCGCCCTGCCCCCCTTCCCTTCCCGTATCCGCAGGCAGTCCGGCCTCAGCAAGGAAGTTCCGACGCAGTTCTTCGGCGTTTTCCGGAACAGGCCCGGCAAAAAGCTCAGGAGCGCAGGCCTCGATAAAGGCGGCAAGCTTCTCGGCGGACGGGAGCTGGCCGGCTTCGAGCTGATCCAGCACGCTGTAGAGATCGTTCAAGGTCATCATGCACTGCCTCCTCAAGAACTCAGCGCTTGGATATGGCGGCCTTCACGGAGACGCCGGGGAGTTTGCCAAGGCGGCCTGTCATGCCGGAGATGGCGTCCATGCTCCCATCGACGGCGAGCGCGATGATGGATACGCCGCGGCTGCGGTACGGGATGCCGAGGCGGCCGACGATGATGTCGGCGTACTGGTGGAGGATGGCATTCATCTCTGCGACGGACGAGGCTTCTTCAACCACGATGCCCACAGTGCCGAGGCGTGTCTCTTCCATTGTCGTCTCCTTTGGCTCTGCCTGTATCAGACAGAAAAAGCGGCCCTCCCATACAGGAAGGCCGCTTGGTGACAGCGTGACGTCAGAAGCATGCCCTGCCTGCCCGCTCGGCATATCCTTGCGGTAAGGGAGAACTTTGGGAAAAGTATAGGCAGGACGCGCGAAAAAGCAAGATGCCGGCGCTTAATCCTTTTATTCCCAAAGGCTTCTGAAAAGTTGAAGTGATGCTTTAGCTTTTAGACGCGGTAGATCCAGTTTTCCTTGCGGGGCTTGGCGGGGGTAAGGCCGTTCTCAGCGGCATAGCCGAGAGCGCAGTGGCCGATGCCGACGTAGTCGCCTTCGATGCCCCATTCCTTGAGCATGGCCTTGCCTTCTTCGGAGTCGAAGACTTCCTTGGCGCGGTGGATCCAGCAGGAAGCGGCACCCACGGCGTGGGCGGCCAGCATGAGGTTGCCCATGACGAGAGAGCCGTCTTCAAGGCAGGTGGGGCGGCCCTTGTCGGCAAGGACGATGACAGCCGTAGGCGCGCCGTAGAAAGGATCGGAAGTGACGCCGAGGATGGCGGCGTTCATCTTCGAGAGCTTTTCGAGGGTGGGCTTGTCCTGCACCACGATCATGATGGGGGACTGCATGCCGCGGCCAGTGGCGGCCCAGGTGCCGGCCTCGAGGATGGCGTTGAGCTGTTCTTCCTCGATCTGGCGGCCATCGAATTTGCGGCAGCTGCGGCGTTCCTTGATATCCTGAAGCGTTTCTTTCATTTCCAACTCCTTTTCTTCACTGATGAAGCCTATGGCTTCGAATACTCTGATGTTTTTAATGATGCCCATGCTTTCCGCCATGTCAAGGGCAAAAGCGCAGGCCCCTGCTCCTTCTTGACACCGCCCCGCGTTCCTCTACAATGGCGCGCATCTTCCACCTTAAGTTGAAGGATACGGCTCTATGCTCCAGATAAACATGCTCGACATAGTCCTGCTCGTCATACTGCTCTTTTTCGCCGCCAAAGGCCTCTTCCGCGGACTTGTGCAGGAAGTGGCGGGCCTCCTTGGCGTTGCGTGCGGCATAATCCTTGCCCGCACCTTCGGCGCGAGCCTTGCTCCCGTGCTCACCAACTACGGCGTTTCGGCCAGCTTCTCCCCCCTGCTTTCCATGGCCCTGCTCTTCCTTGCGGGCATTTTCGCCATAGGGCTTCTGGCGCATATCCTGCACAATCTTCTGGAGTCGGCCTGCGCAGGCGGCATCGACCGCTTCCTCGGCCTTTTCGCCGGTTTAGCCAAGGGCCTGCTTTTTGCCGGCCTCATCGGCTACATTGCGGTGCGCCTCTTCCCCACCATGGAAATAGTCAAGCAGTCGCAGGTACTTCCGCCGCTTATGGACTTCATCCAGGCTCTGGCCGGCTCTCTTGACCTCAATATCCCCAAACTCTGATATTTCCGGCTCTGCCGCACCGCATAGGAGTACAGCATGAACGAACAGGAACAGCTCCTCCGCTTCCAGAACGTCATCGACCAGCTCATCGACCCTGAAAAGGGCTGCCCCTGGGACAAGGAGCAGACCGCCCTTTCCATGTGCGAATACCTCATCGAGGAATGCCACGAACTCGTGGACGCCATCCGCTCCAACAAGCCCGGCCATGCCTGCGACGAAATGGGCGACCTGCTCTTCGTCCTCCTGCTCATGGCGCGCCGCTTCGAGCTGGACGGCCAGTTCTCCCTTGGCGATGCCCTCAAGATAGGCGCTGACAAGATGGTTCGCCGCCATCCCCACGTTTTCAGCGGCGAAGCCTGCGAAAGCATGGACGACCTCATGAAGAACTGGGCCGCCATCAAGAAGGCTGAGAAGGAAGCCGAAGCCGGTGAGCCCAAGGGCACGCTCTCTTCCGTTCCCTCCGGTCTCCCGCCTCTCACCAAGGCCTATCGCGTCCACGCCAAAGCCGCTTCCGCTGGGTTCACCTGGGATGACGATGAAGACGTGGAACGTCAGGTGGAAGCTGAATGGCTGGAACTCCTCGATGCCCGTGCTTCCGGTACTGAAGCCGAGAAGGAACACGAACTCGGCGACATGATGTTCACCCTTGTCGAGCTGGGCCGCCGCATGGGCGTGAAGGCCGCTTCCGCCGTGGACAGCGCCGCCAACCGCTTCCGTTCCCGCTTTGAAGCTATGGAAGCCCTTGCCCGTGAGCGCGGGCTCGACTTCAAGGAACTCAGCCTCGACGACAAGGACGACCTGTGGAACGAAGTCAAGGCCGCCGAGCCTGCTGAGCGTTCCGGCCAGGCTGTGGACTTCGCCGCCCCGAAGGACGTTCCCGAAGCCTGATGCGCTTCGGCAATGCAATGCTTTTCATAAAAAAAGCCAGCTGCGAACACGTTGCGAGCATGCTCCGCCTCTTGCGGAGCATCTCGTTCTTCGTACTCGCGCTGGCTTTGTTTTTTTCGGGCGATGCCTTTGGCAGAGACGAGAAACCTGTCATCCATGCAGGCTACCGCACGCTTTCGTCGAGTCTGCCCTCGGAACGGCTCATGCTCCAGATGGGCGTATGGTACCCCTCTGCCCGCAGGCCCGGCACTGTCAAAGTCGGAAATACCACGTTCCGTGCCGCCCGAAACGCCCCTATCCTTGCAGGTGCCTGGCCTGTCATCATCCTTTCCCACGATGTGACGGGAAATGCCTGGGCCCATCGGGATATGGCCGCTTCACTGGCAAGACGGGGCTTTATCGTCGTCGCCCCTACGCATGACCACGACAATGCCGAAGATATGCGCATGCTGTTTTCCGACAGGGAGCTTCCCCTGCGGGCCATACAGCTTCGGGCCGCCCTGGACGCCGTGCTGGAACATAAGCAGATCGGCCCGCATGCCGATGCCTCGCGTGTGGGCTATCTTGGTTTCGGCCTGACTGCGCCTGCAGGCCTTCTGCTGGCTGGGGCTTCGCTTACGCCCGACGGCTGGAAAACGTTTGCGGAAGAACAGAAGGAAAAGGGAAGCCCTTGGCTTCTGCCCTATACGTCATCTCGCATGGATGCGCTCGTGGCCGCCATGAAGCATCGAACTGCGGAACGCCAGGAAAAGGCTCTCATGCTGGAAAAAGCCTCGGAGTCGCGCGGCCGGACATTCCAGCGCCTTGAGGATTCTGTGACGCGTGCCCATCAGCGCCAGCTCCGGCTTGCCAGGGCCGATGCCATCCCCCAGCCGCCTGTCGCCCTGCCCCTCCTGCCTCCGCTCTCCCACGACCGCGCCGTTGCCGATGGCCGCTTCCGCGCCCTTGCCCTCATCTCTCCCGGCTATTCCATGCTGTTCAGCCGCGAAAGCCTTTCCGAAGTTCAGGAGCCGGTCTTTCTTGCCGGGGCAGGCAAGGACAGTTTCAATCTGCCAGCCGAACAGGCGGAGCGACTGCTGGGGATGCTTCCCCAGCGGCCTTACTATCTGCTCCTGCCCAATGCGGATATGGCGTCATTCCATGCCGCAGGCCCTGAGTCCGACCCGGCTCATCCGCTGGGCGGCGTCTATGCGGGAAGGAACGACAGGATATCCATCCTTGCCCTGCTGGATTCTCTGGAAGAGTTTTTCATGCAGGCCTTTGCCCGATAACAAGACATATTAAATGAAAAACGGCGATCCCGCACAGGACCGCCTTTTTTCATTTCTTATCAGCTGTTCAGCCAAGAAGTTTTTCTGCCAGAGGCATGAAGTCCAGAGGCCAGCACCAGCTTGGGCGAGGAAGGGAAACGCCGGGGCGTCCCTCTTCGGGCAGGCAGGCAAGCACGGCATCGGCCCACTGCTGGGGGAAGGAATCTATGTCCATAGCGGCACCGAGCAAAGCGCCGGCCACAGCGCCGTTGGCCGCGGCATCTCCGCCCTGCATCACGGAATCCTTCACGCCGGAACCGGCATCCCCAGCATTGCGGAGCTGCCAGAAGCCGTTCTGCAGAGCGATGAGCACATGGCTCATGTCACTCTGATAGTCGGCCGGGCGTTCCTGTTCTGCGGCACGGAGACAGCGGGCGACGATTCCCGCCGCCTCAGTGAGCTCTTCCTGTGCCGCGAGGACTTCTGCCATCGCGAGTGCGGCTTTGTGCATGCCCATCCTGTCGCCGCTTCTGATGCCATAGGCAAGAGCCGTCACATAGACGGCACTGGCGACGCGGCACAGGGGATGGGGATTGGTGATGGCCGCTTCTTCCATGGCCAGAGCGGCCAGGCCAAGAACGGCTTCATCTTTTACCAGCAGGTCAAGGCTGGGAGCGGCGCCATCGTCACAGGGAAGAGCGGCATCCGGGATACAGCGGGCGCCGAAAATGCCAAGGGGGCTCACGCGGATGAGCGCGCTGTTGGACTGGCTCTTCGCATCGACCTTGCCGTGCATGGCGCGGAACACGGAGTTGGTGAAGTCCACAGGGCGGCTCTTCAGCCAGGCCTTGTATCCTTCGAGAACCTTGGCGGCGTCGAAAGCGCCTTCCTTCGCCAGAGATCTTGCCAGTACCAGAGCCATTTCAGAATCGTCGGTGGGCTGGCCGGGCATGGTGCCGTAGAGTCCAGAGCCTTCGAGTTCGTCCACACCGTTGGGGTAGAAGGTGAGCAGAGTGGGAACGTCCTTGTATTCCACCTGACTGCCCAGAGAATCGCCCGCTATCTGCCCGAGCATGCAGCCCCAGGCACGGCGAATGAGAGAAGCGTCTTTTTCCATAAATCAGAATCCTATTTCAGCTTGGCTTCCTGTGCGGCCTTCTGCTCGTAAAGGGGGAAATCCTTCACTCGCGCGGAAAGAGTGAGGAACGTGGCGGACTTCGGCTCCATCGGGATGGCGTTGCCTTCCAGCCACACGGCTTCCAGGTCGTCGCCGCCCTTCACGTCCTGCATGACCCACTTGCTCTGCACGAGGCGTTCGCTCTCCAGCAGGCTCTGCTTCCACTGGTTGTCAGCGGTGAGTTTGCTGTCCGTGGCAAGGTCTTCATCGAAAAGCGCAGGGCCGCCGAAACGCTTGCTCAGCTTTTCCACAGTGGAGGTAAAGAGCTTGCGGGTCTCCGTGCCTTCATCGCTGTAGTCGGCACGGCTGAAAGCGGTGATGCGCACCACCTTGCCGTCATAGGCGGTGAGCGCGTAGCCGGGGAATCCGGCTTCAGGCTGAGGCGGCACGACCTTGTACATCTTCATCTTGCCCTGCTCCGCAAGCACTTCCTTGCTGATGTCGTACTTGGAGGCGGGAGCGCCGAATTCAATGCCGAAAAGTTCTGCCGCATGAGCAGGCAGGGCGCAAAGGAGCGTCAATGCGGCGGCCGCAAGTATCTTCTTCATATTTTTTCTCCGAAATGGTTACTGCTGTATGCCGGAGTCAGGGCCGGCCATACGTTCTTCCTGCTCCGCTTCATGCAGGCGGGCGGCTTCGCTGAGTTCAGCATAATCCGGGCTCTCGAGATACAGCGTGCAGTAGGAGGCCTGCCCCCCCTTCTCGTCCTCTGCTCCGGCAAGGAACACATAGACGGCGCCGAGCCCGTCATCGCGCTTTTCGAGGAAATCCCATTCAAGGACTTCGAGGCCGCCTTCATCGACAAGATGGGCCAGCAGTTCGCTCCCGGCATCGGCTATCTCGCCCATGGAAAGCGAAGGAGTGCCGTAGAGAGCTATGAGCTCCTGCTGAAGGCTGTCCAGAACGGCAAGAGAGGCTTCTGCTCCCGGCGTCCTGTCATCAGCCGAAGACGCCATGATGCGGATGATGCGCCCGTTATGCGTATCCACAGCATAGGTATCGAAGCGGGCATCGGCCTGCGGCGGCACGAGTTCGTACATCTGCAGTTCATGCCGGGTAAAAACAGCTTCAGCCGCAGGCGCATAGGTGCGGATATGTTCTCCAAGTTCTACGCCGAACGCTCCAGCGGCGTGCGCCGAGGTCCCCGCAAGGAGCATGGACACGGCAAGGACTGCGGTACGGATGGATTTCATCATCGACCTCTTTGGATAACGGATCAGGTGAAGCAAAATTAAGCGTTAGAGAAGGATTTGTCCAGCACCGCTTGTCATTCTGCCAAAGGGGGTATAGGTATTCCTCATGTGCCATCCAATTATTGAGGAATGATGCTCCCCATGCGCAAACCAGAACTCCTTGCTCCTGCCGGCGGGCGCGAACAGCTCGAAGCCGCCCTGCTCTACGGGGCCGACGCAGTCTATCTTGGCGGCAGCAGTCTTTCGCTCCGCGCCAAATGCCGCGGATTCGACGATGCCGCGCTGAAAGACGCCGTCGAGCTTGTCCATAGCTCTGGGAAGCGCATTTATTACTGCCTGAACGCCATGCCCGGCGACGAGCATCTCCCTTCCGTGGAGCAGCAGCTCGAAGCCCTGCCCGAACTCGGCGTGGATGGGCTCATCGCGGCCGACCCCGGCGTCATCCATCTTTCCCGCAGGCTCTGCCCTTCCGTCGAACTGCACCTCTCCACCCAGGCCCATTCCATGAACTCCGCTTCCGTCGCCTTCTGGCGAGAGGCAGGTGCCAGGCGCATCAATCTGGCAAGAGAGATGGGGCGCGATGCCATGGAACGCATCATGGCGAATTTCCCCGACATGGATTTCGAGGTCTTCGTGCATGGCGCCATGTGCCTTTCCCTTTCCGGGCACTGCCTCATTTCCGAATGGGCCAACCGCCGCCACGCCAATCTCGGTCTCTGCACCCAGCCCTGCCGCTTCGAATATCGCGGCATACGGCTCACCGTAGAGGAAGAGATACGCAAGGACGGCCCCTTCCTCGAAGTTGAACAGGGAGAAGATTTCAGCGCCTTCTGGGCTCCTATGGACCTCTGCCTCGTGCG
>JAZQMJ010000055.1:0-1915 GCA_045543435.1 Mailhella sp. | reverse complement strand
CCTATGTGCCCGGGCATGGCGATGAGCGTTCGGAAGGGCCGGGCCTGCTCGCGCAGGGCTTTCTCCTTGGCCTCGGCGCTCAGTCCTTCGAGGCTCAGTACAGCCCCTTCCTGCGCCTGCTTCGCGGAATTGCGCGGGAGCCAGAGGCCGAAGGGAGCGAAAAGATCCTGCATGGTGGCGGAGCAGTCGCGGTCGCCGTAGAGGCCGCCCCAGCCGTAGGGCTGGCCCATCATGCGGTCGCCGATGCGGGCCACGGCGCGGGGAGTGAGCAGGAGCGGCATGCGCACGGCCGGGCGGGAAAGGATGTCGAAGCGTTCTGCGGATTCGCGGGAGGGAGCGGCGTGCTCCGCGAAGGAGGCCCTCACCGCATAGGCCCCGCCGTCCAGCCCGCGCACAGGCAGGAACACCTCGCCCTCGACAGGCGAAGGAAGCACTGTGCCGATATCGGCCGAAGCGAGGTACGAGCCGGGGCGCAAGGCAGAGGCCCTGCCCTCTCCCGCCAGAGCCTTGAATTTCAGGCCCACGCCTTCCTGCACGAAGGCGCAGAGCGGCATCCTGCGCCACATCCTGCGGAAGCTCTCGTCCGCTGAGGCCACGTCTTCGGCGCGCACCCAGCCCCATGCGGCGGAACTCTGCACGAGAAGCCAGGCGCCGTCGCGGCTCTTGTGATAGACGGCGAGCGGCGTTCCGGCATGGAGGCGGCTGTACTGGAAAAGGTCGAAGGGCCAGCCCTGCCCTGCCCCATGCAGGCCGGAAAAGCGCGGCTTCATGGTGGGGGCGGAGCGGAGGTTCGAGGGACGGACGGTTATGGCCATGCGCGGGAGCACGCGGAGCCGTTCCAGGCGCGGCAGGTCGGCGTTGTCCGCCATCCTGCGCCACGCTTCCTCGCTCCACGGATGCATGTTCTCGGCATAGCCGCGCCGTTCCGGGGCGCGCCGGAGCTCGTCCAGCAGGTCCTGCAGGGCTTCGCTGTCCACGGCGGCGGAATCCCACGGCTCGAAGAACCTGCGGCGGAAGCGGGCCATGTCGCCCCGAGCGTCTTCGTGCGAACGCAGGACAGTGTCCGCCCCGCGCGGGCCTTCGTACTGTTCGGCCAGCGTTTCGAGGCTCTGCGGGAAGCGTTCGAGGTCAGCCACGGAAGCCGGAGCGTTCACGGCCTGGGGCGCGGAAGCGCATCCGCCCAGAAGCGGAGGCAGGAACAGCGACGCGGCAAGGGCCATGAGGAGGACAGGCCTGCCCGGCTTGGCAAACATCTTCCCGGGCATCATTCCATATCCTCGAACAGGGCGGAGTCGGCCGGATGCATATCCTGCACGAGCTCAGGCGCGGCCTCGCTCTTCTTCGCGCGGCGCTTCCTCTGCTCGTTCACGTTCGGGAGCATACGGGTGTTCACGGCGCCGTCCTCACCGGCGAGGCGGTGGGCCAGCCACGTCCAGCGGCGGCGTATGTGGTTGTTCTTCACGGCCATGGCAAGGGCGCGCCATTCGCCCACCAGCACCACCATCTTCCTGCCGCGGGTGACGGCGGTATAGACGAGGTTGCGCTGGAGGAGCATGAAATGCTGCATCATGAGCGGGATGACCACCACCGGGTACTCGCCGCCCTGCGACTTGTGGATGGAGATGGCGTAGGCCGGGACCAGCTCGTCCAGCTCGTCCCACAGGTAGTTCACGTTGCGCTCGTCGAAGCGCACGGTCACTTCCTTCTCCTCGGCATCCAGCCAGACAATGGTGCCCGTGTCGCCGTTGAACACGTCCTTGTCGTAGTTGTTGCGTATCTGCATGACGCGGTCGTTCAGGCGGAAGATGCGTTCGCCGCGCACCAGCGAGTTCTGCACGGGCTGGGGGTTCACGGCGTCCTGCAGGCGGCGGTTCAGGCTGTTCACGCCCACACCGCCCTTGAGCATGGGCGCGAG
>JAZQMJ010000054.1:0-4130 GCA_045543435.1 Mailhella sp. | reverse complement strand
AAGATGTATTTCCTCGATACCGGTCTGGTAGCGTATTTGACGGGCTGGACTTCTCCAGAGACCTTGGAAAAAGGGGCTATGTCTGGGGCCATATTTGAGACTTGGATTATTTCTGAGATCCTCAAAAGCTGGTGGTACAGCGGCAAGACGGCTCCTGTGTATTTCTATCGGGATAAGGACGGTAAGGAAATCGACGTTCTTATTGAGCGAGATGGCAAGCTTTATCCCATTGAGATCAAAAAGAGTGCGGCTCCGAGCAAGAATGATATCCGGCATTTTTCCGTTCTGGAGAGACTCGGCTGCCCGGTGGGTGAGTCCGCGTTGATTTGCATGTATCCCGACACGCTGCTGCTGACTGAGCAGTGTACGATTATTCCCGCTTGCTGGATTTGATAAAAAAGAACCGCATAAAAAAGAAAATTCTGTCAAATCCATAATCGGATTGTGGATTTGACGGACTTTTGTATAACCATGTGAAAATATTTTAAAAATACTTACTCACGGCGTGCCTGAACTGCTCCAAGAACAGCTGTTTGAAGTAACTGATATTGTTCTGCTCGTAGAACAGGATGATTCCTTTCTTGTACTCGATTTCGTTCACGCTTCGGTAGGAGAGGGGGCAGTAGTCGTCGGCCAGCAGAATAGAGTTGCCGAGAATGCGCGAAGTTCGCTTGTTTCCATCCTCAAAGGGTTGGATGTAGGAAATCATGAGGACGGCAAGCAAAGCTCTTTCGATGGCGTTCGTAGTCTCGTTGAGGAGAGTCGCCAGTCGCTCCAGGGCTTCACGGAGCTGGAACTTGTTATCCAGCGGGCGGTAGTTTGTGCCTACGATACCTACCATGCCGGAGCGGATGCCTTTTTCAACGCCAAGGCCTGTCGTCAGCAGGTTATGGATTTCCTCGATTTTGGCGACAGTGATCTCCTTGTAGTAGTCAGGCTGTTCCAGAACGTAGTCCAGAGCCTTCTTGTGGTTCATCACCATCTGCGTCTCTTCGGCAGTTTTTTCTTGGGGAGCAATACCTTCTTTGAGCAGGCGTTCTACTTCGAGTACGTTGTAGGAGCAGCCCTCAATCTTTGAAGACTTCCAGGCCAGCTCAACCGTAAGGCGTTCAAACTCTTTCTGCTGGAGCCGGGGAGAGAGCTTTTCTTTCTTCTGTCGAAAGATGGCGTTCAGGGCATCGAGTTCTTCGAGCTCTTCCGCAGTCAAAAGATGATGCATCTCTTGGAAGACTCCGAAATTGAACTGTTCGCTTCGAAGTTTTCTGTCATCGGCATCGCGGTAGAAGTAGTCCGCGACATCAATGGGAAGCGTCTGGGCAGTGTGAAAACTCAGAGCATATTTTGTAGCTCGACCCGTGCCGGATTTTTCGACGAGGGCGGCGGAAACCAGCTTGCCGAGATCGCGCAGGAGAGTGACCTTTGAAACGCTTTGGCCCAGCAGCAGAAGATGCTGCTCAAGATTCTCGCGAGAGGAGGGGCCCTGCTGTTTCAGGTAGTTGAGGATAATGTCCTGGCGTTTGCTGGTCATGCCTGGCTCCTATTTTCGTATCATTTTTCAAAATTTTCGTATCATTTTTGAAACGAAAGCTCAAGGTGCGATGCCGAAAGCCATCCCTTGCGGACTGGTGCAAGACCACTGTTGGAATCTCCTTACGTCAAAAAATCGTCAGATTTTGACATAAGGAAATTTTTCCGAGGCTCTTACGTCAAAATTCAGCCGAAAATTGACGTATAGATTGGCGCGAGAGGCTGTTGCTGTTTTTCTTTGAGGACGCGAAAGGTGAATCGGCATCACCGTTTCGTATCATTTCTGAAACGAAAAACAGCCCTCCTTTCCACGGAAGAATCTGCATCATGTAGGCATTCTATGAAGTAGACTCTCCCGTGCTGACGGAGATTTCAGCTAATGCCGAGAGAGGGCGCTCATCTATTGTGAATTATGTTTCGGCCTTTTTCCTGAAAATAGAGGTTAGATTTAGGAAAAAATGTGTTTTACAGGAGTTTTCACCTTGGAAAAAATGTGCAATTCTCGCTTTAAATTTTTTGGAAAAATGTGCGGCATAGTGTTCATGGTTTTGGGAAAAATGTGTAATCCTCGTAAAGGATGACAGAATGGATCGCTTTTCGCTTCAAGATCTTATCAGCTGGAAAGTCTCCGCTGATCGCAAGCCTCTCATTTTGAAGGGGGCCCGTCAGGTCGGAAAGACGTGGCTTATGAAAGAGTTCGGCAGGACGCAGTATAAGAAATTCGCGTACTTCAACTTCGATGAAGAGGAAGAACTTAAATCCATCTTTGTGGTCAATAAAAATCCCGATCGCATCGTGGAGCTTTTGTCACTCATTTCAGGCACGAAGATAGAGCCAGAGGATACGCTAATCATTTTCGACGAAATACAGGAATGCCCGGAGGCTTTGAATAGCCTCAAGTACTTCAAAGAAAAAGCTGGTCAGTATCATGTTGTAGCCGCAGGTAGCCTGCTTGGAACGTTGCTGGCTCAGCCTAAGTCTTATCCCGTCGGTATGGTTAATATCCTCGAAGTCGGGCCGCTGAACTTCGCGGAATTTCTCAAAGCCAAAGATGAGGGGCTTTATAGTTATTATGCAGGCCTTACCAAAGGGCAGAGCATCGAAGACATTTTCCATACTCGTCTTATTGATGCGTATCACCATTACCTTATCATAGGTGGTATGCCGGAATGTGTGTCCAGCTGGCTGGAGTGGAAAGATCCGCAGAAAATCATTCAGGCTCAGCGTGAGCTTCTTGATGTATACGAGAACGACTTCTCCAAACATAATGGTCGTGTGAATAGCGGACGTCTTCTACAGGTCTTTCGGAGTATCGTTTTCCAGCTTGCCAAGGAGAACGGTAAGTTCATGTACGGTGTCGTACGAAGCGGAGGTCGAGCCAGAGACTTTGAGGAGGCCATTGAATGGTTGGTGAGTGCTGGGATGCTTAACCGCGTTTTCAATGTGAGTAAGCCGGAACATCCTCTTCCTGCATTTGACCGTATGGACTGTTTCAAGCTCTACCTTTTTGATACTGGCCTTCTGAAATGCATGGCAGGTATCGATAATGCGGCTATCTTGCTCAAGTCTGATTTTCAGTTCAAAGGACCTCTCACAGAAAATTTTGTTCTTCAGCAACTGAAAGGTCAGTTCGATGTGTCACCTCGTTATTATTCCAATAAGACCGGCGAGATAGACTTCCTCATCCAGCATGGTCAGGAAATTATACCAGTCGAAGTGAAGGGCGGTGAGGAAAAAAGTGCGGCCACTTTTAAAAAATTCATCGCTCAGCGTGAACCTGAGAATGTGATACGTTTTTCGCAGATGGGATATGTGAAGGACGGCAGATTCACCAATATGCCTCTGTATTTGGCTAGTCGTATGCGGGAGCTGCTCTAGATGGTGCGGTCTGTTTTTTTGATGCCTTAAAAAGAATCTCCTCCACCCGGTTGGCGAGTGGAGGAGAGCTATCTTTAAAGGATATAGGCCGGGAGCGGTCTGCCTTATCGCCTCATACCGAACCATGTTCCGAAGCTTTGTTCGGCTCGTTTCACCTTGCGTTCAAGGAGCTGTTCAGCTTTTCGAGCAAGGGCTTCAAGCTGTCGTACACAGAGCTCAAGCGCATCAAGTGCCGCTCCGATTCCTCCAGACGTTCCTGGAGTTCTGCCAGCTTGAGCCTTGTTTCCATAAGTTCCCGGTTCTGGATATCCAGTCGTTCCTGATGCCGGTCGATGCGCTCGCCGAGTTCCTTGGTCTGTGCGTCGAGAGTCTCTTTCAGGATGCGTTCGAGTTCTGTCATGGGCTACTCCAGTTTCCAGGCAGGCATCCCGTTGTAGTACCAGTCGCCTTTCAATGTGTGGGATTTCAGCGGGACAAGGAACATTCCCTTTACAGTTTCCTCCATGAGTATCGGCCACGTCCCCTTTGCAAGCGTCTGCAAGGTTTCCACCTTCTTTAGTGCGGCGATCTCGTTTTCCAATGCCTGAATCCGGTACTGTGCCAAGGCTATCATCCCGGCGATAATCAGTCCCGTCATCGTCAGCATCCCGAAGCTCCATATCAAAGCTATCCTGTATGGGCGGCTGAACATATTCCCCATACTCTGGCAACGGCCGGAAATCTTC
>JAZQMJ010000053.1:0-2422 GCA_045543435.1 Mailhella sp. | reverse complement strand
CTCGTGCTCCCCCACCCCTTTCAAAAACTTTTATTTTGCGGGGGCTTCTAGCCATGATGATATCCTACCTCCTCGGCAAGCAGATAGCCGCCATGCTGCTCATGGTCTTCATGGGCTTCGCCATCGTGCGCATGAAGATACTCTCCGTGCAGGACAGCCGCGTGCTTTCCGCGGCGGCTCTCTATATCATATGCCCCTGCATGATGCTGGACGCCTTCCAGCTCGAATGTACCCCGGAGCGCGTCCACGGGCTCATGCTTTCCGTGGCGGCGGCCACCTTCGCTCTGGCCATAGGCATTGTCCTGAACTTCCTCATCCGGAAGCCGCTCGCCCTCGACCCCGTGGAGCAGACCTCGGCCCTCTACTCCAATTCCGGCAACCTCATCATACCTATCGTGGTCTATGTGTTCGGGCGGGAATGGGTGCTCTACACCTCGGGCTTCCTCATCATGCAGACAGTCCTCTTCTGGACGCACTGCTCCACAGTCCTGCAGAAGGACGCGAAGATAGACATCCTGAAGATACTCACCAACGTGAACATGCTGGCCATGTTCGCGGGCGCGGCCATGTTCCTGCTGGACCTGCGCCTGCCCGAGATACCCTTCATGGCCGTGCATGCCGTGGGCGTGATGATAGGCCCCATGAGCATGATAATCACCGGCATGCTCATAGGCTCCATGGACTTCTCCAGCCTGCGCGCCTACCGCAAGCTCCCGCTCATCGTGGCCCTGAGGCTCATCTTCTACCCGCTGGTCACGCTGGTCGCCTTCCGGCTGAGCGGCATGTCCGGCTGGGTGGAGAACGGCGATACCATAGTCATGATATCCTTCTTCGCCGCCTCCGCGCCCGTGGCCTCCTCCATCACGCAGATGGCCCACATCTACGGCCGCAACGCCGAGTACGCCAGCGTCATCAACGTGGTCTCCACGCTTCTCTGCGTCTTCTCCATGCCAGTCATGGCCTGGCTCTTCCAGCTCTGATAACGCGTTCTATAGACTCTTCAAGCATTTCCCAGTACCCGGCAAGGTTTTGATACAATGCTTTTGCCCCGCACCGGCCCTCAAAGGCTTTTCAAAGCCGGGAGCGGGTGTTACTAAAAGAGAGAATTTTTTCGATAACACGCGCCCAGCGCATAAGGATAACACCATGAGCAGCTTCTACCGCGGCCGCCGCCTGCGCCGCACCCCCATCCTGCGTGAGATGGTGCGCGAGACCAGCCTCGCCGCCGCCGACCTCATCATGCCCTACTTCGTCGTCGAGACCGACGATCCTTCCTTCCGCCAGCCCATCGCCTCCATGCCCGGCCAGTTCCAGCTTTCCCTCGCCGAACTCGAGAAGGAAGTGGGCGAAGCCGTGAAGCTCGGCCTGCGCTCCGTCATCCTCTTCGGCATCCCTTCCGCCAAAGATCCCGTGGGCTCCGGCGCCTATGCCTCCGAAGGCATAGTGCAGAAGGCCATCCGCATGATAAAGAAGAACTGGCCCGACCTCGTGGTCATCGCCGACTGCTGCCTCTGCGAATACACCTCGCACGGCCACTGCGGCATCATCGCCATGGGCGACACCGTGGGCCGCGTGCTCAACGACTCCACCCTCGAACTGCTGGCCCGCACTGCCGTCTCCCAGGCTGAAGCCGGCGCCGACATCATCGCTCCTTCCGACATGATGGACGGCCGCGTCCTCGCCATCCGCGAAGCTCTCGACGAAGCCGGATACGAAGAGACCCCCATCATGTCCTACGCCGTGAAGTACGCTTCCGCCTACTACGGCCCCTTCCGCGATGCCGCTGAGTCCGCCCCCAAGTTCGGCGACCGCCGCACCTATCAGATGGACCCGGCCAACGTGCAGGAAGCCATGCGCGAGATGCAGGCCGACATCGAAGAAGGCGCGGACATCTTCATCGTGAAGCCCGCCGGCCCTTACCAGGACGTCATCCGCCTCATGCGCGACAGCTTCGACGTGCCTCTGGCCGCCTATCAGGTGAGCGGCGAGTACTCCCTCATCTGCGCCGCCGCCCTCAACGGCTGGGTGGACCGCAAGGCCATCGTCCTTGAATCCCTCACCGGCATCAAGCGTTCCGGCGCGAAGATGATCATCACCTATTTCGCTGTGGAAGCCCTCCGCGAAGGCTGGGTGCGCTGATGAGCGGCCATCCCGGTTCCCTCGGTGCCTGCCATCCCGGCGGACACCCTCTCGGCCGCAATCCTGAAGCCATGCTCGGCGGCATGCCTGCCGGCCATCCGGGAGGCCATCCCGGCTCCCAGCAGGGCGGCCACCCCGGCGGTCATCCCGGTGCGCATCCCCACGCCAACCGCTTCCTGCCCGACGGCACTCCCAAGTGCCGCCTCGTGGCCTGGGAAGTCACCCGCTCCTGCAACCTCGCCTGCAAGCACTGCCGCGCCGAAGCCCATCCCGAGCCCTATCC
>JAZQMJ010000052.1:0-2155 GCA_045543435.1 Mailhella sp. | reverse complement strand
GTGGGCGACGGCATCAACGACGCCCCGGCCCTTGCCCGGGCCGATATCGGTTTCGCTATGGCAGGAGGCGGAACTGACACCGCCCTCGAGACTGCCGACGTAGCCCTCATGGACGACGACCTGCGCAAGATACCCCGCTTCGTGCGGCTTTCCCGCCGCGTGCATGGCATACTCATCCAGAATATTGCCATTGCCCTTGGCGTGAAAGCCCTCTTCTTCGCGCTCACCCTTGCGGGGCATACCTCCATGTGGATGGCGGTTTTTGCCGACGTCGGCACGGCGCTCATGGTGGTAGGCAACGGCCTCAGGGCTGGGCACAGCATGAAAAGCTGAAGTGAAGCTTTAACTTTACCGCTTCTTCACTGCTCAGGCACGGCGTTACCGGTGTTCAGGCGGAAATCTTTCATTTCCTTGCCCGGCAGGCGTATGGTATGGACGTAACGCATAAAAAGGAGTATCGTATTTCTATGAGTACGTTTCGAGAGAATCCTTCTCTCGCAAGCCTTTCCAAGAACACGACCTGAACGGCCGTAGTGATCCACAATCGTGAGGTGTGCATGAAAATCAGCCAAGTCGTCCTTCCTGTTGCCGGTTGGGGTACCCGTTCTCTTCCTGCCAGCAAGAATATCCCTAAGGAAATGCTTCCTGTCTTCAACAAGCCTGTCATCCAGTACGTTGTGGAAGAAGCTGTGCGCGCCGGCATTCAGGAAGTCATCTTCGTGACCAACCGCCACAAGAGCGTGGTGACTGATCACTTCGACCGCAACATCGAGCTTGAAGAACTGCTCGCCGACGCCGGCAAGATCGAACAGCTGAAGGCCGTGCAAGAAGCCGCCAGCATGGTGGAAGTCATGGCCGTGCGCCAGAAGCAGCAGATGGGCCTCGGCCACGCTGTTGGCTGCGCCCGCTCCATGGTGCCGGACGACTACTTCGCCGTCATGGTGGGCGACGACTTCATCGTCGGCGACGATGCCGGCCTCATCCAGCTCGTGGAAGCCGCCAAGAAGTACAATATGCCCTGCATCGGCGTCATGGAAGTGCCTGCCGACAAGATCGACAAGTACGGCATGGTGGCCGGTGAAGAGATCGAAGACGGCGTGTACAAGATCACCGAAATGGTGGAAAAGCCCGCCCTCGGCACCATGGATTCCCGCCTCGCCATCGTGGGCCGCTATGTGCTCCCCCGCGAGATCTTCAGCTATATCGAGTATGTGAAGCCCGGCAAGGGCGGCGAGATCCAGCTCACCGACGCCCTTGAGAACTACATGAAGGAAAAGGGCATGCTCGCCGTGAAGATGAAGGGCCGCCGCTTCGACGCTGGCGACTGGGTGGACTACCTCACCGCCGGTGTGTACTTCGGCATGAAGGACGAAAAGCTCGCTCCTGCCCTGCGCGAATCCCTCAAGGCTCTCCTCGACAAGTAAGGCTCGCCTCCGAGTCATTCAGGCCCTCGGTTCCCGGGGGCCTTTTTTCATGCCTGAAAAATGTGCGCTCCAGCCCTGCCGGGCGCACTTGAACTCAGGCCCGGCCTGCCTTATACTATTTGCCGAAATTCCTTCCTCTTTCTGCCTTCGGGCAAGGAGAAAACATGTTCACTCTCGATTTCAACGGCAAGCCCTATATCAAGGCCGACAATGCCGCCCCTCTTTTCTTCATAGCAGGCCCCTGCGCCATGGAAAGCCGTGCCCACGCGCTGGAAGTTTCCGCCGCTCTCAAGGAGATATTCGCGGACGCAGGCATCCTCTTCCTCTACAAGTCCAGCTTCGACAAGGCCAACCGCTCCTCCGGCGCCGGCTTCCGCGGCGTGGGCATGAAGGAAGGCCTTTCCATACTCGCCGAAGTGCGCGAGAGCCGCAACGTTCCCGTGCTCACCGATATCCACACCGCTGAACAGGCCGCTCCCGTGGCCGAAGTGGTGGACTACCTCCAGACCCCTGCTTTCCTCTGCCGCCAGACTGACCTCATCCTCGCAGCGGCCGCCACCATGAAGCCTGTGAACATCAAGAAGGGCCAGTTCCTCGCGCCGTGGGAGATGGAGAACGTGCTCAAGAAGGCCATGTCCACGGGCAATGACAAGATATCCCTCTGCGAACGCGGCACCAGCTTCGGCTACGGCAACCTCGTGGTGGATATGCGCGGCCTCGAGATCATGAAG
>JAZQMJ010000051.1:0-5464 GCA_045543435.1 Mailhella sp. | reverse complement strand
CCCAAGGACGCTCCTGCCGAAGTGCTTGGCCGCGAGGTCCCGTGGGCCCTGCTCCACTCCATACGCCGCCTTTCCGATGAAAGCGAAGTCTGCCGTGCGCTTACCCTGTGGGGACGCGATCCGGAAGCAGGACGCTGAGATCCTTCAAAATAGAAAGAGCCCCGCCGTTTCCCAAGGGATGCGGCGGGGCTTTTGTATGATGTATTGGCGGAAGGCTCAGGCGCGGGCCTGAACTATAGGCGCATAGACTTTCAAGGTCTCGGCAAGGAAGTCTTCAAGGCGCAGGCCGCCTTCGAGGACACGGGAATGGCAATAGGCGGCAAGCTGGGCGCGCCAGTTGACATCCAGCATCTGTATCATGCGTTCGGCCATGGCTTTGGTGTCGCCGGGCTCAAAGCTGTATGCGGCAGGGATGAGGTCGGGCATGACGCCGGTGGTGGAAGAGATGAGAGGGATGCCGGTGGCCATGAGCTCAAGGGCGGCGCGGGCAATGGCTTCTGAGCCGAGAGAGGCCAGGATGCCGAAGTCCAGAGCGTTGAGCGCCGCTTCAGGGCGGGCCACTTTGCCGGTCACGGTCACCACTTCGCCAAGTTCTCCGAGGCCGTTTTCCCGGCTCCAGCGGGCAACGTCTTCGGTGGAGAACTCGGAGTCGAAACCGAGGACGAGAAAACGTATGCGGCGGGCCTCCTCGTCCATGCGGCGGGCGATGGCAAGGGCCTCGATGGTCTCCTTGATGCCTTTCACCTCGTCCATGCGGCCCAGCAGGCCCATGACGATGTCGTTCTCGCCGTATCCATAGAAGCGGCGCATCTCTTCCCGCGCGGCGCTGTCTTCATGGAAGCGTCTGGTATCCACGCCGCCGAGTATGGTGTGCAAGCGAGGGGCAGGAACATGGAGGACATCGGCAAAGTGCCGGGTCATGAGCCCGTTGGTGGCGATGACGGCGTCTGCCGCCTTGCAGTGCAGCCAGCGGTTCACAAGGCCGTTCTTGGGCAGGCGGCGGTCGCCGCGCGTACGCACGAGGCCGAAGCCGTATTTCTTCTGCAGGAGCGCCCAGAGTATGAAGGCTTCGCCGCGGTGGCAGTTCACGATGTCCGGGCGAAACTCGCGGACGAGCTCGTCCATGCCCTGCCATGCCTTGAGAAGCTTGGCAGGAGAGGATGAGTTGAACGGAAGAGCCACTGTACGCAGGCCCATTTCCTTCGCTTTTTCAAGCGGAGGCGTCCCTTCAAGACCAGCCACGATGGATTCATGCCCGGCGTCCTGAAGGCATTTGGCCAGCGTTACGCCATACCATGCGGTAGCGTTGTACCAGCGGACGTTCACGACCTGTATGGTGCGCATGGGAACTCCTAGTCGTTGAAGAGCATGGATGCGTAGACCTGGGCGTCGCCTACGGCGAAGGAGAGGCGGGCCGCTTCGTTGGGCGTATGGCAGTTTTCGAAGATATGGGCCCACACGGCGGCAGGGATGCCGAGCCTGCGGAAGCTCACAGCCACAGTGGAACCGCCCACGCCGCCGCACCAGCAGTCCACGCCAAGCACTTCCTTCACGGCTTTTTTCAGGGCCACGACCACGGCGCTGTCTTCAGGAGTGGGCGCGGCGGCCGGGGCGTAGGACACATGCTGCACGTCCACGCTCACGCCGTGCTGTTCGCTCACGCGGGCGCCGAGCTCACGGAAGGCCTCCAGCACTTCATCCAGCGTGTAGCAGGGAAGCACGCGGCAGTCGATGTAGAAGACTTCGCGGCCCGGCATGGTGTTCACGTTGGGCACGTTGGCTTCGTGTTTGGAGGGCGTGAAGGTGGAGCGGTTCGGGCTGAAAATATCGTTGCGGGCGTCGAACTTCCTTTCGACTTCAGACGTGCCGAGTATCATGGCCGCGGCGGCAACGAGGGCGTTCTTGCCGTCGTCGGGTTTGGAGGCATGGCACTGCTCGCCCTGCACGATGACGCGGAGCCACAGGATGCCCTTCTCTGCCACTTCGATGAAAGCGCCGTCCGGGCTTCCGGAGTCCGGCACCATCACAAGGTCGCCTTCCTTCACGAAATCGGGCTTTTCCTTGAGCAGATGCTGTATGCCGTAGGCGTTGCCGGTCTCTTCGTCGGAAACGAAGATGAGGCCGAGGCTGAGGTCGGGGGTGACGCCCTGCTCTTTCAGTGCGGCGGCTACCATGCATCCGCAGACTATGGCCTGCTGATTGTCTTCGATGCCGCGGCCGTAGATGAGGTCGGGGTCGTTCTCGTCGCGGGTGACAGTCCACGGATCGGTGTTCCACAGGCTTTCGTCGCCGGCGGGCACAACGTCCATGTGCCCGAGAATCCAGAGAGTCTTCTCGGAACGTCCGGGAACTCTGACGATGAGGTTGGGGCGTTTGCCGGAAGGCACGCGGTCGTCAGGGGCATCGACGTGTTCTATGTCGCTGATGCCGAAGGAGCGAAGCCAGTTTTCAAGGTAGTCGGCCTTATCCTGTTCTCCGGTACCGCCGTTGTCAGGTCCGAGGCCGCGCAGAGCGGTGAGAGAGCTCTGCAGTTCAAAGACGCGTTCTGCCCCGCCGGCAAGGGCGGCGAGCACTTTCTGCTTCATTTCCAGAGACATAGAAAACTCCGATTAAACACCTAACACCGGATACCGCGGTGCGGTATCCGGTGAGATGGCCGAAAAAAGTACGGCTTGAACAGCCCTTCTGCCAGAGGCTTGGGCTGTTCCCGCACGGGTTTCCCCATGCGGCACAAAGGCGAGGCAGTTCCCTGCCAGCCCTGCAGACGCGTAAGGCTTACTTCTTGCCCTTGGCGGCGCGCTTAGAGGCCTTAAGGGGGTTGACCTTGGCCTTGGCAGCGGCTTCAACCTTGATGTGGGTGGCGAAGTTGCACTTGCCGGAAGTCCACTTCTTGGCGGGCATGGGGTAGCTGGTGCAGAACTGCTGGCCTTCGAATTCGCACACGCGATCGCAGCCCACGCACTTTTCGTCGATGGGCTGAACGAGAATGCCGTTCACTTCGACACCGGCTTCAGTCTTGACGGCGTTCTGAAGAACTTTGCTCATAGGAATCCTCCAAATAATTTTCCCGAAAAACGGGACTGATCAGCTCGATTAGGAACACGAATAATTGTCCTGTAATCGCCGTTCTGTCAAGTCCAAAATGCAGGGTTTGTGAAATCATGTTCCTGCTGGACAATTCTATGGGCTTTATAGTAGGACTTCCTAATAACAAAGGAGTCAACCATGCCCCGCTTCCGTTCCCTCAAAGTCCTCGTACGTGCCTGGTTCCGTTCCGACGAATGGACGAAGGAACGTCCTCTTCCGCCAGAATGCTATGAAGAAGGCGTAGCCACGCTTTCTCTTGTCAATCCCCTCTTCGCCTGCCTCACTGAAGGCGGTTCCACCGCCGACCGCGCCGCATATGCCCTTGGCGGCGTCATGGCGAAACTCTACGAAGAATCCCACGAAGAAGCCAAGAACATCGTGCGCCGCTTCATGTGGCACATGAATGAAGAATCCGGCAACATCGGCTGGGGCATCCCCGAGGCTTTCGGCGAGACCCTCGCCCAGAGCGCACCCCTTGCCGAGAACTTCCGCCGCGTGCTCCTGCATTATGTGTATGATGCGCCTGACGGAAAGAGCACGAGCTTCTGCGACCACGCCCCTCTGCGCATTTCCTGCTACAAGGCCATAGCCCGCCTGCTGGAAGCGCGTCCGGAATATGTGAACGAATACATGCCCGTGCTTCGCCACTCCGCTGAGTTCGAGACTGACGAAGCCTGCCGCGATGCCGCCCGCGCGCTGGTGCGCAAATACATGCTCACGGCCCTGTAGTCGGCTGATAGATCTGAAAACGTAAAAAAGGCGGGTGCCGCGAAGCATCCGCCTTTTTTGTGTCAGCTTTTCCTGATTACAGGATGAGGCCGGAACCGCCGTTGCTGGGGTTGGGGTTCAGGCCGCCGGAAGCCATGGTGATGTTGGAGCAGGCTTCGATGTACTTGTCCTGCACGTCCTGGGGAGTATTCTTGTACTCATAGAGGAAGTGCTTGCCTTCGATGCGGCCGTTGCAGTCGCGGTCGAAGGGGTAGCCATAGGGGAGCATCATGAGCTGCACGCCCTGCTGGGTGGGCACGGTCTGCATGATGACGACGTCGTTCAGGGCATGGGCTTCGGCATCGTACTTGCCGATGACGAGTTCACCGGTCACGATCTTGACCAGACGGATATCATAAGCCATGGGAAAACTCCTTGGGATGGTGTACGGAATAAGTAGGCAGTGCCTGCCCGCTTGTCAAGGCTGGCACTTGCCATTTGCTCCGTGTAGGCCTATTTCTTTTGCAGCGAGGATGCCATGCATAAGAAAAAGACCTACTCTTCCGACGATCTCCGCCGCCTTTCCGTGCTTGAGGAAAAGCTGGATTACCGCTTCCGCGACATCACCCTGCTTGCTACGGCCCTGACGCACAGCTCGTGGGCCAACGAACATAATACACAGCACAACGAACGCCTGGAATTTCTGGGCGACGCCGTTCTTGAAGTGAACGTTTCCCTGGAGATCTATGAACGCTTTCCCAAGGAACGCGAAGGCGGCATGACGCGCCTGCGCTCCCGCATGGTGAGCGAAGGCAAGCTGGCGGAACTTGCCCGCGGCCTTGACCTTGGCTCCCTGCTCTTCATGGGGCGCGGCGAAGAGTCGCAGGGCGGCCGCGAACGTGCCGCTCTCCTTGCCGATGCCATGGAAGCCGTGCTTGGCGCTGTCTATCTCGACGGCGGCCATCAGGCGGCGGCCGTGCTCATCCGCAAGCTGTACGAAGGCCGCTGGCCCGAAGCCGGGACGGAACGCAAGAGCAAGGATTACAAGACCCGCCTGCAGGAAGCCACGCAGGCCATACTGCATTCCCTGCCCGTCTATGTTCCGCTGTCCAGCTCCGGGCCTGAACATGCCAAGATCTTCTGCGTCCAGCTCGACCTTTCCGACGGACGAAGCTTCACCGCCGAAGGCGCAAGCCTGAAGCGCGCGGAGCAGGAGGCGGCCCGCATCGCGCTCGAAGCCCTCGGAGCTGAGGGAAAATCATAGAAATAAGCATCTTTTTGTATAGTTCCGAACAGGATAAGCAGAGAAGGCCGGCCTTTCACAGGGCTGGCCTTCTTCTGTCTTGACTAATGCAGACTTTTTTTTCATCATCACAACGTTCGATTCCCTCAGGGTGTCTTGTATGGCTACAAGCTCGACCTTGGCTCACATTGGTCTCGACATCGGCTCCACCACAGTGAAGCTCGTTGTCCTCGACCGGTCTTCTCGTGTACTCTACGCACGATATCAGCGTCACCTCTCCGATGTCCGGGCGACCGTTGCCCAGCTTTTCCACGAAGCGCTCCGCGATGAGAGCATTTCGGGGCTCGATTTTACCCTGGCGGCTACGGGCTCCGGCGCCATCGCCCTTACGGATGAGTTCGGCATCCCCTTCGTGCAGGAAGTCAT
>JAZQMJ010000050.1:0-2859 GCA_045543435.1 Mailhella sp. | reverse complement strand
AGCCGAGGCCGAACTTCTCCTGGAGCTCCGGCGTGATGCCGCGCTCTTCGATGTAGTCGCGGCATACCTTGGCATGGGAGGCCTTCAGGTTGGCGTGGAAATGGGCGGCGGCAAGCTCGTGCATCTTGAGCATGTCGCGCTTCTGCGAACGCTCCTGACGCGCCTGAGGGTTCGGGCGGTAGGTCTGGAGCTGTACGCCGGCTTCTTCGGCCAGAGCCTGGAGCGTCTCCTTGAAGTCGAGGCCGTTGAGGCGGCCGTAGAAATCGAAGAGATCGCCGGAAGCCTGACAGCCGAAGCAGTAGAACGTGCCCTGCTCCTCGTTGATGGAGAAGGAGGGCTTGGTCTCCTGATGGAACGGGCAGGGAGCGACGAGGCGCGAGCCCACAGAGCGCAGTTCCACATAGCGCCTGGCCATATCGGCAAGGCTTATGCGCGACTTTATCGCCTGTATGACGTCGGTATTTCTCATCGTCTGTCCGTAAAAGTTTCCTTCCTAGCGGAAGAGCACCTGCGTCATGCCGTCGCCGCCCTGATCTTCGGGAGCGAGGCTGTAGGAGGCGACGCCCGGGAAGGTGCGAAGCAGTTCATGGACGGCCTTGCGCAGGGCGCCGGTGCCGCGGCCGTGGACTATCTCCACGCCCTCGGTGCCGGAAAGCAGGGAGCGGTCGAGGAACTGCTCCAGCTCCGCCAGAGCTAAATCAGCACGCTTTCCGCGAAGGTCAAGGCGCAGATAGGAGATCGGGCGGGAAACGCGGGTGGTCACAGTGCCCTTGGGCTTGGCGGCCTCGGCGGCGCCGGGTTCCAGATCGGCCAGCGGGGCCCACATGGTCACGCCGCCCATATCTATCTTCGCCTTGCCGGCCTTCTCGTTCAGCTCGCGCACCACGGCCTTCTTGTTCCACTGGCGGTGGAGCACTTCGCCGCCCATGGTGAACTTGGACAGGTCGGCGGCCGGGCGTTCTTCCATGTCGCGGGCGGACTGGGCGAGGTCGGCGCGGAGCTTGGCCATCTCCTTCTGCGTCTGCTTCGCCGTGGCCTTGCCGCTCTTGTAGTCGCGCATGAGCTCCTGGGAGAGGCGGCGCACTTCCTCGTCGAGGCGGGCGCGTTCCTTCTCCAGCTTTTCCTGCAGGGCCTGACGCTTGTCGCGCAGGCGGCGTTCCTCGTCCTTCATGCGGGCCAGCTCTTCCTCGCGCTGGCGGGCCAGCTCGTTCAGGCGGTCCATGACGGCGCTGGCGTCGTCGCCGTCCATGAGCAGGTAATGCTCGGCGCGGCGCAGGACGGATTCCGGCAGGCCGTGTTCGCGGGCGACGTCGAGGGCCTGGCTGGCGCCCACCTGGTCGTAGGCGAGGTGGAACAGGGGCTTCTTCGTATTGTTGTCGAAGAGCACGGAGGCGGCGCGCACGCCTTCGCGGGTGAGAGCGTAGCTCTTGAGGGCCGGGAAGTGCGTGGCAGTGATAGTGTAAGCACCCTTCTCGAGGAGGCCGTCGAGCACTGCCTGGGCGAGGGCCGCACCCTGCGAGGGGTCGGTGCCTGCGCCGAATTCATCCAGCAGGATGAGGGAGTGTGCGTCGAGCTCCTCCCAGATGGAGGAAAGATGATGTATCTGCCCGGTGAAGGTGGAAACGTGGTCGTCGAGGCTCTGCTCGTCGCCGATGAAGGCGTGGACGCGGTTCCAGAAGGGCAGGGCGGCGCCGCTGTCCACAGGGGCGGGCAGGCCGGCCAGCGTCATGAGCGTGATGAGGCCGAGCGTCTTGAGGGCCACGGTCTTGCCGCCGGCGTTGCCGCCGCTGATGACGAGCACGCGGTCGCCTTCGCGGAGCACGAGGTCGGCAGGTTCGATGCGGCGCGGGCCGTTATAGGAGCGGTCCGTGGCGGCGCGGGCGGCTTCCAGCACCAGCAGGGGATGGCGGGCGGCGGGCAGGTTCAGCGTGGCGCCTTCTTCCAGCGGCACGATGCGGCCGTTCAGGGCGGAGCCGAGGGCGCATTTGGCCTGACCGAGGTCCAGCTCGATGAGCAGTTCCCACGCGGCGCGCACCTGCGGCATCTCCTGATTGAGCAGGTCGGCCAGAAGGCGGAGCACCTTGCGCTCCTCTTCGCGTTCCTGCTGCTTCAGTTCCTGCAGGCGGTTGTTCTGCTCCACGAGGAAGAGGGGCTCGAAGTAGAGCGTTTCGCCGGTATTGGAGTAGTCGTGGATGATGCCCTGTATGCGGCCCTTGAAATTGGCCTTGAGCGGCAGGACGTAGCGGTCGGACGACAGGGTCATGTAGTCGTCCTGGAGGTAATGCGCGATATTGTACTTCTCGGCAAAATCCTTCACGCGGCGCATGCAGTTCTGATGGATGCCGCGCAGCTCGCTGCGCACGAGGAGCAGGCCGGGGGAGCTTTCATCCTTAAGATAGCCGTCGTCGCCCACACAGCGGTTCAGGGCCGAGAGGGACATCTCGGGCATGGGCTGGGAGCAGGCGAGGGCGTCGAGCATGGGGCGGCGGGCCGCTCCGGCATGGATGCTCTCGGCGGCGCGGCGGGCGAGGCCGAGGGCGGACTTGAGGGCCCAGAGGCCGTCCATCTCGAGCAGAGGGTCGGCATGGCCGTTCACATAGGCCAGAAGGCCGGAAATATCGGGGAAGGAGACGAGGTTGAAGTCGCCCTCGGCGAACCAGTCCCGCACTTCGTCGTAAAGGTACTGGGCGCGGCGCACGTCTTCGGCGTCAGTCATAGGACGCAGGCGAAGAGCGGCTTCCTTTCCCGCCTCAGAGAGGCAGAAAGCGGAAAGTCGCTCGAGCACGCGGGGGAATTCGAGGGCGCGGAGAGTGCGTTCGTCCATGACTATGCCTGCTGGAGACGGGCCTTCACGGCGGC
>JAZQMJ010000049.1:0-4706 GCA_045543435.1 Mailhella sp. | reverse complement strand
TATCTTGGCGAGCAGGCCCTTTTCGTTGCGGCCAAGGATGTTGATTTCGGCCGGGAACGGCTTGCTCTCTTCGTTGTTCCAGTTCACCGAAATAAAGCGTTCCGATTCCAGATTCTGGAGATGCGGACAGCTGGCCGTGTGCACGATAACGCCGCGACCGCGGCTGATGAAGCCCACCACCTGGTCGCCGGGGACAGGCTTGCAGCACTTGGCGAAGTGGATGAGCGTATCTTCGATGCCCTTGATGGTGATGCCGTCGGCGGCCTTCTTGGAAGGTTCGTTAGGCTTGATGGGCGCGATAGGCTCGTCCGGCACTTCCTGCTTGGGATTCAGGATGGAGATGAGCTTGGTGAGAACCTTCTTAGGCGTGAGCTTGCCCGTGCCGATATTGGCGTAAAGGTCGTCCAGCGTATTGCAGGAGAACTCCGTCACTGCCAGCTGCATGCGGCCGTCCTTGGCGGCCTTGCCGGCATTGAAGTCCATCTTGCGGCCTTCCTTCTCCATCAGTTCCTTGCCGAGGGCGATGGCGGCCGTACGCTCTTCCGTACGCAGATAATGCTGGATGCGGCTGCGGGCCTTGGAAGTCTTGACTATCTTCAGCCAGTCGCGATGCGGGTGGCGGTTCTTATCGGTGATGATCTCCACCATATCGCCGTTCTTGAGCGGCGTGGCGAAGGGTTCGAGCTTGCCGTTGATCTTGGCGCCAACGCAGTGGAAGCCCACGTCCGAATGGATGAGGAAGGCGAAGTCGAGGGAAGTCGCGCCCTTGGGAAGCTGTTTGACAGCACCCTGCGGGGTGAACACGTAGATTTCGTCGCTGAAGAGGTCCATGCGCAGGGAGCCCATGAACTCCTTGGAGTCCGCCTCGTCGCGCTGGCGTTCCATGAGGTCGCGCAGCCACTGGAACTGCGGCATGTCCTGCACGGCGATGGCATGGTTGCGCTCCTTGTACATCCAGTGCGCGGCCACACCATGTTCGGCCATGTTGTTCATCTCTTCGGTTCGTATCTGAATTTCGATACGCTCGCCCTCAGGGCCCATCACCGTGGTATGCAGGGACTGGTAGCCGTTGGACTTGGGCATGGAGATGTAGTCTTTGAAGCGGCCGGGCACGGGGCGCCACAGGACATGCACGAGGCCGAGCATGGCGTAGCAGTCGCGCAGATCCTGCACGATGATACGGAAGGCGATGATGTCATGCATCTCGTCCAGCGGGGTCTGCTGGGCGGTCATCTTGCGGTAGATGCTGTAGGTCTGCTTGATTCGGCCGAACACGCGCCCGTTGATGCGGTTCTCGATCATGATGCCTTCGATCTTGTCGATGACCTTCGAGATGAGCTTGCGTTCGACTATCTGGTTGTCTTTCAGCCAGTTGGTAATCTCAGCGTAGGCATCGGGGCGCAGGTAGCGGAAGCTGAGGTCTTCGAGCTTCTGCTTGAAGAGGTGCAGGCCGAGTCGGTTGGCAAGCGGCGCATAGATGTCCATGGTCTCCTTGGCTATGCGCTGCTGCTTGTGGAGCTTCTGGAAGTCCAGCGTGCTCATATTGTGCAGGCGGTCGGCCAGCTTGACCACGGGCACGCGCATGTCGTGCGCCATGGAGAGTATCATCTTACGGATGTTTTCCGCCTGGGCCTCTTCCTTGGTGTCGAAGGTCATCATGTTGATCTTCGTCACGCCGTCCACGATGTCGGCCACCTGTTCGCCGAAGAGTTCGTCCAGCTCGTCGATGGAGGAGTCCGTATCTTCCACGGTGTCGTGCAGGAGGCCGGCGGCCACGGCATGTTCGTCGAAGCCCATCTCGGCAAGGGTATAGGCCACGGTCGCCGGGTGCATGATGTACGGGTCGCCGGAAAGGCGGAGCTGGCCGGCATGGGCGGCAGAGGCGTAGTCATAGGCGCGGCGGACCATGTCGAGGTCGGAACCGGGCATATGGAGGTGGAGCTGATAGACTATCTCGTCGGCCGTGGGGACCTTCGCCGCAGGCCGGACTTCGCCCGTGATGGGCGACGTGACCATATGCACCTGCTGAGGCACACTGCTGTCGTGCTGTTCTGCAGAGGAGGGAAGGACGATATTGTCGTTCGTGGGGGAGAAGGAGGAAACCTGACTCATAGGAACCTGCTAATGCTGAAGCGCTTTGGGCACCCACCAGCGGTCGAAGTTATAGGTGATGCCTGCGGGAGCGGGCTCTATGCCTTTGAACCGCGACTGCACCATGGGCAGAGAGTACGGAACATAGAGGAACAGGTAGGGCTGCTCCTCATGCAGTATCTCCTGAAAACGATCGTATATCTTCTTGCGCTCCGCCTTGTCTGCGGAGGCGCGGCCTTTTTCCAGCAGGACATCCACTTCGCTGTTGCGGTAGCTCACGAAGTTGAGGCCGTTCTTCGATATGGCAGAAGAATGCCATACATCGAAAATATCCGGGTCGTCGAGAATCGTCCAGCCCAGAATGAGGGCATCGAACTTTTTTGTGTTCACGAATTCCTTGAGGAAGGCGGCCCACTCCACGGTGCGGATGGCTGTGCGCACGCCGACGGCGCGGAACATCTGCTGGAGTATGACCGCAACCTTGATGCGTTCATCGTTGCCCTGGTTCACAAGTATGGTGAATTCGAAGGGATAGCCGTCCTTCTCCAGTATGCCGTCCTTTCCCGGCTTCCAGCCAGCCTCGGCGAGCAGTTCGCGGGCTTTGGCGGGGTCGTAGGGCCACGGAGCGAGGTCCGCATTATAGGCCCACGTTCCGGGCTTGTACGGGCCGAAGGAAGGTTCGCCCATACCGAGGAGCGCGCCCTTGACTATGCCTCGCCTGTCGATGGCGTAGGAAAGAGCCTGCCGTACCTTTTTATCTTTAAAGAACGGGCTCTTCATGTTCATGCCGAGATAGGTGTAGGCGGAGGCCAGGTACTTGTATTTCTTCCACTCCGTGTCCCACTTGGGGCCGGAGGTCTGGCGCAGGTACTGCTGGGGGGAAAGCCCGATGAAGTCCAGCTTGCCAGCCCGGGCTTCGAGGAACATCGTAGTGCCGTCCGGGATGATGCGGTAGATGACCTCATCCAGATAGGGGCGGCCCTTGAAATACAGGTCGTTGGCTTCCAGGGTGATGCGGGTGCCAGCCTCCCAGGACTTCAGCTTGAAGGGCCCTGAGCCGATAGGATCGCGCGCGTATCTGGTGGAGGCGATGTTTTCCTTCTCCAGAACGTGCTTGGGCAGGATGGGATGCATCCACGTTATGGCGGCGCGGGCATAGGGGGCGTCGTAGCGCACTTCGAAGGAGAGAGGCCCGGTCTGGCGGTACTCCTTCACGTTGAGGAAGTCCGCCGCGTAGGCCGTGGGCGTCTTGGGATCGGTCATGAGCCTGTAGGTGAAAGTCACATCATCGGCGGTGAGAGGGTGCCCGTCCTGCCACTTGATGCCCTCTTTCAGCTTGAAGCGCATGAACTTTCCGCCCTCAAGGACTTCCCATTCCTCGGCGGCGCATTTTATGATGTTGAAATCCTTGTCGTATTCCAGAGGCGAGGTGTAGAGCAGACCTGTCACCTGGCTGGATGCGCTGTCGGACGAGAGGTAGGGGATGAGGTTGGAGGGCTCCCCTATGCTCCCCATGATGATGCTTCCGCCCTGTTCGGGAACGAAATTTTCCGATATTTTTTTTTCGGAAGCGAAAGACGCTTGAGAAAAAATAGACAGAATGAGCAAAAGCATTGCGGCAAGCCGAAATACAGACATCCGGCCAATCGGAAAGACCGGACCGTGGGTATCGAAATTCACGCAGGACCGCATGTTCAGCAGCAAAAACAATGCATTTTTTTTCATAAAGAGAAGTCTAGCACAGTTCACTTCACTTGAAAACCAGCAGATTATCGTATAACACTAAAAAGAGGTTTCGTTGCGGCCTCCTGCGTTTTTCGTGCATAAGGCCCGCATGGTTTCCTGTAAAAGGCGGCCTGCCACCGGCTGTTTGTGATTTTTTATTTATTTGAGGTTGTTAAAATGACACGACGAGAGGAAGCCGCGGCTCGCGATCTCGCCCTCACCTTTGTCAACAGCACCATACCGGAATACATCACCGCGTATGGCCGCTCCATCGAAGCCGAAGGGCATCTCGGCAAATTCACGCTCCGTTTCGAAAACGACGTCTGGACAGTGGAAAGCACCGTCCAGGGAGAAGACTTCGAGGCCTATCGTGCCGTAGTCAACATCAATCTTGCCGAACAGCGCGTGGATTCCATGTGCAACTGCATGGAATCGTTCAACGGCCCCTGCCGCCATGTTGCCGCCACGGCCATACACTTCATCAATTCGCTGGACATTTCCGATGGCAAGGTGGCCCCTGCCCCGGTCCAGCGCGAGGACTGGCGGCACAGCTTCCGTCACTTCTTCGGCGGCACCTTCGAACCCGAGATAGGCCGCCACTACTTCCTCTTCCGCTTCTTCCCCGAGCCCGGCCGCCTTTCCGTGGAATTCTTCCGCGCCCGCCAGAACAAGACCGGGCTTTCCACTGTGCGCCAGGAAGTGACCATAGAGCAGATACTGCGCAACCCCGAATGGTGCGAACACTCCCCTGAACTGCCCGCCGTCTGCCGCCAGATAGCCCAGTACCTCGACTATTACGGGCATCGCGTGGAGATACCCGACGGCCTGCTCTCGTGGTTCTTCTGGGCCATCCGCAAGGAAGACTACCTCTACTGGCGCGATACCGAGAT
>JAZQMJ010000048.1:0-6993 GCA_045543435.1 Mailhella sp. | reverse complement strand
GTGAAGGCCGACCTCTTCGACTCGACCTCCATGGCCATGAAGGCCTCCCGCTACGCCACCTTCTCCGCGGGCCAGAGCGCCCGCGCCCTGCTGTCCGTGGGCGGTTCGGCGGCGGCAGACATGGCGCAAGCGAAGCTCCGCTGTGCCGACGGCGAAGGCGACGCGCTCTCCTCCCTGCTGGCGAACGGCGCACTGCTCAGCGCCGAAGCTCCCCTCTGCCGGAGCTGGGACGCGACCGTGCCGGAAGGCGCGCGCCTCTACTGGCAGGTGTCCACCACCGGTTTCGACGTGGCGCCCGGAAAAGGCTCCGTGGCCAAGGGCATGGAAGTGAGCCGCATCTACCTCGACGCCAAGGGCGAGCCCGTGCAGAGCGTACGGCAGGGCGACGAAGTCACCGTGCAGATCACGGCCCGCGCCTTGAAGCCGCGCATCGCCGACTGCGTGATAAGCGACCTCCTGCCCGGCGGCTTCGAGATGGTCATCCCGCGCGGTGACGAAGAACCCCTGCCCGGCGGCGTGAAGCACCGCGACCGGCGCGAGGATCGCATGCTCCTCTTTGCCGATCTCACGACCGAGCCGCTTACCTTCACGTACCGCATCCGGGCCGTGAACCGTGGCGTGTTCACCGTGCCGCCGGTACAGGTCGAAGCCATGTACGACCAGAGCTTCTACGGGCACGGGGATTCGGGAAGCATGGAAATCCGCTGATAACCGAGATATACTTGGGGTGGGGCTTCGGCCTCGCCCCGTTTTCGTTCCGTCTCCTGTTCATCCTTTTCTGCGGAGGTCTCTTGTTCCCCCTTCCCGGCACTCGCATCCGCTCACTGCGACGCGCGGCGAAGCTCGTCTGCGCTCTTGGTGCGCTGTGCCTGCTAGGCTGGGCGGGACTGGGACTGATCGCGCCGCCGCCCCTGCTCGAGGGCGTCCCCTTCGGGAGCGTGGTGCTGGACGCCAACGGCGGCATCATGCGTATCAGCCGGGCCGAAGACGGAATCTTCCGGCTCCGCGTCACGCTGGACGACGTTGCCCCCAGCGCCGTGGACGCGCTCCTGCGCTACGAAGACAGGCACTTCTTCCGGCATCCGGGGGTCAATCCGCTGTCCCTGCTCCGGGCCGCGTGGAGTACCTATGTGAGCGGCGGACGGCGCGTGGGCGGCTCTACCATCACCATGCAGGTGGCCCGCATGCGCCTGAGGCTGGACACTTCCGGCATCGGCGGCAAACTGCGGCAGATAGGAATGGCGCTCCTGCTCGAACGCCACTACGACAAGCAGGATATCCTTGAAGCCTACTTCAATCTCGCGCCCTACGGCGGCAACATCGAGGGCATAGAAGCCGCCTCCCGCATCTACTTCGACGCTCCTGCCGCCCGGCTCACGGAGTCCGAAAGCCTCGCACTGACCGTGGTTCCTCAGAATCCCATACGCCGCAACCCGGTACACGGACGCGATTTCGATGCGGCCCGGGCGCGCTTCCTGCGTCTCTGCCGCGAGGAGTCGGACGGCGCGGCCCCTGTCTCCCCGCCGCTCCGAGTGCGCCCCCTCTCGCGTCTGCCGTTCCGCGCTCCGCACGTCAGCACAGAGCTCCTTGCCGAAGCCGGACAGGAGCGCATACTCTCCACCATCGAGCCCGACCTGCAAACCTTGCTGGAATCCTGCCTTGCCTCGTACACGGCGCGGCATCGGCGTTTCGGCATACGGAACGCCTCGGCTATGCTCGTCCATGCGCCCAGCATAAAGGTCTGCGCTCTGGCGGGCTCCGCAGATTTCTTCGACAGCACCATCGACGGGCAGGTGGACGGCACCAAGGCCAGGCGCTCGCCGGGTTCCACGCTCAAACCGTTCATCTACGCGCTGGCGCTCGACCAGGGGCTCATCCACCCCATGACCCTGCTCATCGACAGCCCCCGTTCCTTCGGCGGCTACGACCCCGAAAATTTCGACAAGGGCTTTCGCGGCCCGGTGCATGCGCATGAAGCGCTGAAGGCCAGCCGCAATCTCCCGGCGATCATCCTTGCGGAACAGCTCGAAGAGCCGGGGCTGTACGGCTTCCTGCAGAAAGCGCAGGTGCGTCTGCCCGAAACACCGGAACACTACGGACTCGCGCTGGTGCTGGGAGGCGCGGAAGTCTCCATGCGCGAACTGGCCGGGCTGTACGCCATGCTGATCAATCAGGGGCTGTGGCATCCGCTCCGTCTGCGGCAGGACGCCCCGCTTGAAGCGCCTGTGCGCCTGCTCTCGCCGGAGGCCGCCTTCGTGACGCTCCGCATGCTGGAGCAGGGCGAGTCCCTGCGGGTACATGAGGGCCGCCTGCCGCTGCGCGTCAAGACGGGCACGTCCAACGGCTTCCGCGACGCATGGACGGCGGGCGTCGTGGGCGAATACGTGCTCCTCGTGTGGGTCGGCAATTTCGACGGCGCGTCCAACCCGTTCTTCGTGGGCGCAAGGGCCGCACAGCCTCTCTTCATGGAGGCGGCGCAGGCCCTCGCCGCGCTCCGCCCGCTCCACGACCTCCTGCCGAGCCAGCGGCCGGGGCTCGACCTCGCCGACATCCCGGTCTGCACCTCGACCGGCGACGTGGACGTGTCCCGATGCACCGAGACCACGGAGACTCTGTTCCTCCCCGGCATCTCGCCCATACGGGATAGCGGCATCCTGCGCCCCATCCGCATCGACAAGGCTACGGGCCTGCGCGCCTGTGAGGCCGTCCCCGGCGAGACCGAGGAACAGTTCTGGGAGTTTTGGCCCTCAGACCTGCGGCGCATCTTCGCTCAGGCCGGGATACTCAAGGCTCCGCCGCCGGACTGGCATCCACTCTGCGCGGGTCGGGAAGACAGCATGCAGGAAGGCGGCAGGCCTCCGCGCATCCTCTATCCTAAAAAGCACGTCACCTATTACCGGAACCTCGACAAAGGCGGGAGGAGCATCCCGCTCGCGGCGTCAGCCGATCAGGGCGTGGAGCGCCTTCACTGGTTCGCGGGCTCAGCCTATCTCGGCAGTTCCGCGCCCGACGAGCCCTTCCTGTGGGAGCCCGCCGCATCCGGCACGGTGGATATCGTGGCCGTGGACGACAAAGGCCGCAGTTCTCAGGTCCGATGCCGCATCATGCTCGCGCCCTGACTGAGTTTCCCCGCAGAAGGTACGGAGCGCTCTGCCCCAAGACCGCGCGGCCCGCGCCTCACTTTCTTTTCGGAATCGGCATTTTCCTAAGGTGCGCGTAGCGTGTCGTTACCTTGGGATTCTGGTGTCCGAGTATTTTCTGCACCTCATACAGGGAACATCCCGAGTTTACGAGAAAGCTGGCGAAGCTGTGCCGCAAGTCATGCAGGCGCACATCCTTTAATCCCGCTCGTTCGCGTACTCTGTCCCACGCTTCATAGATCGTGCTGATGTGTGAGTCTGTCCGAGAGCTGGGAAACAACCATTCCGACTTGTGCGGAATTTCGGCCAGCACCTGCAACGCCGCATCCGAAAGCGGAATATGCCGCGCCTTTCCCGACTTCGAAAGCGGCACGGTAAGGATACGCCGCTTCACGTCCACATTATCCCAACGCGCCGCCAGAATCTCCGACTTTCGCGCCCCGGTGAACAGAAGAAGCCGTACCACGTTGGCGGTCTGCTGATCCTTTTCCGCATCCAGCATATTCAGAAGCCGCCGAGCTTCCTCTTCCGAAAGATAACGCTCCCGGAATTCCTTTTCCGGCAGAGCCTGCACATCCCGCGCCGGAGACTCCGCAATAAATCCCCAGCGGCGAGCACAGTTGAAGACATACTTCACCAGAAACAGCGCCCGATTGCACGTTGCTGGGGAGAGTCCCTTATCAAGCAGGCCTTCTAACCATTGAGACAGGGCAAAGCGTGTTATCGCCTCAAGCTTCGTCTCTGAAAACACAGGCAGAATATGCCGCCGGAGTATGCCGACCTCCGTCTGCCAGCTCCTCTTTCTCGCCTTCGCGTGAGGCAGATAGTGCTTCTCGATGAACGCACCGAAGGTCAGCCGCTTTCCTGTATGGGTATCCATATCTTTCAGAACGCCGCCATGCTCCATGAATTTCTGCATCTCGTAGGCTCGCGCTTTCGCCTCCAGCACGTTCATTTCGGCAAGCGTCCCCAGCCGAATCATTTTCATTTTTCCCTGTTCGTCTTTTGCCCGGAAATACCATGTTCCCATGCCGGTGGGCCGATACTCCAGCATCAGGCCGCGAATGTCGGCGTCAAGATAGACTGTTTTTCGAGAATGCCAAGTGCTTTTGAGGCGCTCCATCGCCGCCTTGGCAAGCTCGATGCGAGGCATATTTTTCTCCTTGAGAATACTTCATTTTCTGATGAGATATGTATGGAATGAAGGATGTTAGGCGAGCAAAGCGCGACTGCGCCCGAGTTTCTTACGACTCAGGCTTGTCGCCAGCCTTGCTCAATTTTTTGAGATTGGAGCGCCCGCATTGCCGGTCGTCTTCTTATTTAAACCCTCTGTTCTCACCTTCGATTGCTATTTTAGAAATACCCTAATTTAATTCACAAAAGCCCCATTAAGGATACTGAGTCCTTGATGGGGCTTTGGTGTTAATTGGAATGGTTATTTTTATATTTTAAATAGGATTGATATTTTTTATACATCATATTCTTTATATATTGTTCCATATAATCATAATCGGGAAGTCCAAATTCATTAATCGGAAGCATTATCTTTTGTTTCTTAAGCCTTCCTGTACCCATCTTTACACTATAATTATACTTATCTTTTTGCTTCATTATTTGATTAGTTATAAACAGGTAAATATATTCGTTATTGCTTAATTTTAATCGTAGTTTCCTACAGTCATTAGAATAAAGAGCTTTGTATTTATGATAAAAAGAATAGCCAACAGACCCATTTCTATTTACAGAAATACAATTTGATTCAAGAGTACCATTTGTATTACCAACAAAATATTTTATACCATTATTAATAGCAGAAGAAGTTATATAAGGCGTATTTCCATCTATTCTTTCCATGTCATAAATATCACATCCTGATTCGATAAAACATATATCACTAATAAAAAACTCTTTCCATTTTTTGTGTTTTAACGGTTCTATATCTTTATATTCAATTTTTAACATAGATTTTTTTGCATATTTTATATACTTATTTAATTTTGTTTTTTCTATATTATTAATAAAAGTTTTTATTTTTCCATAGTTTATATTACTATTTTCATCGCATGGAATAAGTATTTTTTGTCTAGACATTCTAGAATGGTTAAACTTATATGCATAGTTATATTTTCTTTTTTGTAGTTGTATCAATGTAATAAAAAATAGAAAGTTTTCTTTTGTATCATTATTATCTTTAAAATGAAATCTTTTTACGTCATCAGAAAATATGCATTCATATGGATGAAAAAATCCAATACAAACGCTTCCATTATAGTTCACACCAAGAACATTTTTATCTTTTGAAATATTATGATTTGATACAAAGTTTGTAATTCCATTATTCAACTCAGAAGCTCCAATAAAAGGTGTTTTTCCTTCAATCATATTTTTACTTTCAAGTCGTTTTCCAGGAAGTATTAAAAATATTTCTTCGAGAGTTCTATCCGTCCATGTGCTAAACATTAATCTTCTCCTTCGAAAAATAGATAGTCTCTACCTTGCATTATCATTGAAAATTCAAAAGTCATATAATCGCCTACAGTCTTTTCAAAGTCTTCATCCGTGGGAATTTCGTCATTAAAATAATAAAAACTATGAAGCCATTCATCTTTTTCTTCAACAGTGCTTTTTACACAGAATTTAGTATTTGTTTCAACTCTATCAAACCAAACGTCCAGTAGGTGTTGCTTCTTATCTTTTGCTGATTCTGTTTCAAGCAATCCTATATGAGGAGCTACTTTATATCCATCATCTTCAAAGTTAATAAATTTACATACTTTATCAGCAGGATGAGGTTCTCTTGCTGTAAAAATGGCTATGCAAGGTATTGTACCTACTCCGTAAAAAGTATCTTTTTGTAGACTGATAACACCTTCAAGGGTATGTTTTTTTAGAATTTTTGACTTCATTTCTTCTTCAAATTTTGTTTTACCAGTCATCGTTGATTGAGGAACAATGACGGCACAACGACCTCCCTCTGCCAGACTATCGAGCAGATGAGCGACAAAGTTTATTTCGTAGAGAGATGGATTGATTTTACTCCCCTGTGAATATGGAGGATTCATCATGCCAACAGTAGCGGCCTTTTCTTCTTGTAACACGTCAGCGGCCCAAGAGAAACAATCTCCTTCGAGCAGATTACTCTTACCATCACCTCGAAGAATCATATTCGTTGTAGCAACGGTAAACATATATGACTGAAGTTCTATACCATGTAGCTGCTTTCGACGAATATTCCTTTTTTCAGGCTCGCTTTTAGCCTGAGCAAGCATTTTGTGCATAGCGGCAATAAGAAAGCCCCCTGTACCACAGCACGGGTCAAAAACAATGTCGCTAGGCTTAACGTCCAACAAGTCGCAAAATAATTCTGTAATGTGTTTCGGTGTGAGAATGATGCCCAGAGTTTGTCCATCACCACCGGAATAACTCATGAACTCGCCATAAAAGCGTCCAAGATAATCTTCTGCTGAGGCGTTGGCTTTGATAGTATCATAAAGATTGCTCTTTAAAAATTCGGCAAAATATTTAAGCGGAGTTTTATTCAGTACGGGGCTAAACTCGTTGAGCTTAGGGGAATCTTTTATAATGGCAAAATGAGTAAGAAGTTTATCGCGCTTGACTTCAGGAGCGACAGACACTCGTTTTAGATTTGCTTTTATAGCGTCATAGATTTTCTGACCATCTGTAATTTCAGAATCATTATTAAGGTTATCAATGCTGAAACTTTTGTGTTCTATTTCATTCAAAGCAAGAAGAATACCAGACACGACAAGAGGTTTGTCAGTATCTTTTAAATTACCGTAGTTCCTTAGGTCTTCATGTAGCTTTGATGCTTGTTGAAGAATTTCTTTAAGCT
>JAZQMJ010000047.1:0-2686 GCA_045543435.1 Mailhella sp. | reverse complement strand
TATGCAGAGGAATTTCCAGTGCGTGCCCATGAGCGCGGGCATACAGGAACTGGTGGACATCATGGTGGGCGGCCAGCAGAGGCTCATCCCCGTGGTGGACGGCCCGGACATCCCCGGCCTTGAGGACGAGGAACGCTATGCCGAGCTCGCCAAGCGCCGCGTAGTGGGCGTGGTCACGCGTACGGACATCATCCGCCTCTTCATGGGCGAGCGTGCCGCGCATATCCCGGCGGTGAGCAGCCGCAAGAACCGCAAGGAGCGCAACCTCGTTTCCGTGATGAACAAGCGGCTCACGGCTCCCTGCATGGAATTCCTGCGCCTTGCCGGCGAGCTTGCCGAAGAGATGGGCGTGGCGGCCTATGTGGTGGGCGGCTTCGTGCGCGACCTTGTGATGGAAGTGAAGGGCATGAAGTGGCCGGACATCGACATCGACCTCGTGGTGGAAGGCGACGCCATTGCCTTCGCCCACAGCCTTGCCATACGCCTCAAGGGCCGCGTGCGCGAACACCGCGAATTCATGACGGCCATGATGGTCTTCCCCGCCGAGAGCGTGGGGGCGCAGGTGGAGCGCCGCCGCCATATGCATCTGACTGAGGCCGAAGAGATAAAGGTGGACGTGGCCACCGCTCGCCTCGAATTCTATTCCGCGCCTGGCGCGCTTCCGCAGGTGGAGCGCGGATCCATCAAGATGGACCTCTACCGCCGCGACTTCTCCATCAACGCTATGGCCGTGCGCCTGAACCCCGCCGTATTCGGCCAGCTCGTGGACTGCTTCGACGGGCAGGAAGACATCAAGAACAAGCGCGTGCGCGTGCTCCACGCCCTCAGCTTCGTGGAAGACCCCACCCGCATGTTCCGCGCCGTGCGCTTCGAACAGCGCTACGGCTTCCGCATGGGCGCGCAGACCGAACGATTCATACGCAACGCCGTGGACGACCTGCACCTCATCCATCACCTTTCCGGTTCGCGCATCGTGCATGAGCTGGAACTCATGATGGAAGAGCGCAACCCCGCCATAGCCTTCAAGCGGCTCGATGAGCTGGGCCTGCTCAAGGAAGTGCATCCGCTCCTCGAGCTCAACGACGAGAAGCGCGACATGGCCGACCGCATGCGCCGCGTGCTGGAATGGTATATGCGCCTCTATCTGCCGGAAGAGCCGGATCTGCTCATGCTCATGGTCATCGCGCTCTGCCGCCGATGCCGCGGGCCGGAGATAGAAGAGGTGCTCGACCGCCTGCAGTTCTCGGACAAGCGCCGCCGTTCCACCCTGCTGGTGCGTTCCGCCATCATGGGCGTGCGGCAGGGCATGCAGAGATGGGAGAAGAACGACGGCCCGGTGAGCGAACTGCACCGCCTGCTCTGCCGCGTTCCGCTCGAAGCTCTCCTCTACCTGCTGGCCAAGGAGGACAAGCCGGAACAGCACGAGAAGCTCACGCGCTACATCTATCAGGGCCGCCAGATGAAGATAGACATCTCCGGGGCGGACCTCATCCGCATGGGCGTCGAGCCCGGCCCCATGATAGGCCGCATCCTCGACGAAGTGCTCGCCGCCAAGCTCGACGATGAAGATATGAGCCGCGAGGCCCAGCTCACGCTTGCGGGCAGGCTGGCCCTGCAGTTCGCGGCTGAGGAAGAGCGGCTCAAGGCGGAAAAGCTTCAGGAAAAACTTGAAGCGAAACTTGAAGAAAAGCGTTCGGCAGACGATAAGGCCTGAAAAATATTGATATAAGAACAGCCCGCCTCGGAACATCCTTATCAGGGTATCCGGGGCGGGCCTTTTTTATGGCCGAGCCCTGCGAGGAAGGAGAGGGGCTTTCCTCAGCTTCATCGTGCGTCAGGGCTTTTCATGGCAGAGGGCCGCTGTCGGAATCGAGGTTTTCCTGCATGGGCAGGGCGTCGTGATGTTCGAGGTAGGCCTTCTGGTCGTCGAGGCGGGCGCGGCGGTATTCGGCGCGAGCCTTGCGAAGGGCGTCGCGGTACTCGCTGAGGTCGTCGCGGTAATGCTCCATATAGGTGCGGCTGTCGTCTGCCTCATCGCCGGAATAGCCGCCCATCATGCGGGAAACGCTGTCCTTCAGGCTGTGGTAGCCCTCCGAGATGGACTGGCTGAAGCTTTTTTCCGCCGGGGCGGCAGGGGGAGGGGCTTCGCCGTCAGCATGGGCGGCGGCAGGAAGGAAACACAGGGCGCAGAACAGCAGGGCGGGGGCGAAATACGTCTTCATGAAACACCTCCTTGTATGGAGGCAGTATGCCAGCCCGGAGGTGAGGGAAAAATGATTCTGCCGGACGGCTTGAAAACTTCTCAGCCTTTTCAGCCACAAAAAAAACGCCTCCCGAAGGAAGCGTTCATCTTTTTCCTTTCCAAAATAAAAAGTCTTGGAAGGGGATGGGGGAGCATGAGGGGGAAGGGGAAAGCTTTCTTCAGAAAAGCAACCTTTGAGTATAGACACGTCCGAGAAAATACATAACTTCTGGAAATTATAGATTTTTATTTCGAGGAATGTCTTTTATTGTCCTCTGAAGTCTGCTTGAATCCCTGAAATTTGTGAGTATAATTGAGAGTGTCGAAAAACGCGATATTCGCACCTAGCCGAGGATGGGTCGGGCATTTCGTCCGGCTACGTCCAAGGGGTATCATGATACGAGGTGCAGGACAAGGAGCTCACATGCCTCTTACCGATGTATT
>JAZQMJ010000046.1:0-3648 GCA_045543435.1 Mailhella sp. | reverse complement strand
CTTCACGCGGGAGAAGCCCGGAGAAGTCTCAGCCATGGGGCACATGGCCACGCACTTGCCGCATTCCACGCACTGGAACGCACCGCGAGCCTTCAGGATTTCGAGATATTTTCTGCTCATGCCTTCTTCCCTCCAGTGCTCTTCCATTCAGGAGCGGAAATGCCGAGGGCGTCGCCGATGAGGCGCTGGGCGCGCATGGGCGAAGCCTTGCCTTCACCGGAAGCGAAGCCGCGCGCCTTGAGGGAGCGGGCCACGGCGCGGTGCAGTTCCAGCAGGGGCAGGCCCTGCGGGCAGGCATCCTGGCAGGCGCCGCACTGCACGCAGGTGTCGGCCACATGCATGGCGCGGGCGAGGTGATAGCCCAGCGGGGAAGGAGGCATCATGCCGGCGGGGAGCACAGCGCATCCGTCGAGGGAGCAGGTGGGGCATACGCAGACCGGGCATGCCGTGCGGCACCAGTGGCACTGCACACAGCGCGAGAACTCCTTCTCCCAGCGGGCGGCGTTGGCCGCGAGGTCGGCAGGGAGGGCGGGAGCGGCTTCGGCAGGAGCTTCGCCGGGCCATTCGGGGCGTTCACAGCCGCAGGCGGCGATGCGCTCCTCGGAGCAGGCTTCGGCGATGAGGCTGAGGGACTCGGCCGGGAACTGGTTCAGGGCGGCCTGCTCGTTCAGGGCGCGGGCGTCGCAGGAGCGGCAGACCACGGCCAGAGGAGCTTCGCAGGCAAGAGCGGCGGCGCGCAGGGCGAGATGGTCAGTGCCCTCGACTGCGCCCTTGCGGCGGTCGCGGAGCATGAGGCCAGCCAGTCTGCCCAGCGGATACTTCACGCCGGAGACCATGGCTTCGAGCTCGGCCTCGGTGCGGAACAGCGCAGGGATGGGGCCCATGGAGCTGGCGGAAAGGGCCAGCACGGCCCTGCCGGAGCGGATGGCCTCGGCGGCCTTCTCGCGCAGGGCGGCAGGAGCGGCAGTGCCTTCTTCCAGAACGGGAGCAGGACGCTCAGGACGCTTTTCCGAAGCGGGAACCACGGGGAGCATGGCCGGGAGCCTGTCCAGCTCGGCGGCGAAGTCGTTCATGGTGCGGGCGTACTGCTCGGCCTCGTGGGCGGTACCCCAGGAGATGAGCAGACGGCGGCGGTCGATGCCCACGGCTTCCAGAAGGTCGGCCAGGGTCTCGAGGCGGACGTGCTCGTCGCGGTTGGCGTCGTTGTGGCGGCAGCCGCCGAGGTGACAGCCCAGCACGGCCACGCCGGAAGCGCCGTTCACGAAGGCCTGGATGACGGCATCGGAAGAGACGCTGCCCGCGCAGGAGACAGGCATGAGCCGGATGCCTTCAGGCAGAGGCAGGCGGTCGCGCCCGGCACGCTCGGCACCCAGCAGGGAACACCAGCGGCAGGCGAAGACGCAGATCTTTTTATCGGCAGAAGGAGCCATCAGGACAGCCTCCTTTTCATCGGGGAGACCACGCCGAGCGCGGCCAGGATTTCACGGGTGGAGGGCACGCCCGGAAGCACGGCGGCCTTGCAGGGGCACACGGCGGCACAGGCCCCGCAGCGGCGGCAAAGCTCGGGCTCCACGGCGCTCTTCCCGCCTTCGGAAAGGCGGCAGGCGCCATGCGGGCAGGCCTGCACACAGCGGCCGCAGCCGGAACAGCGTTCGGCGACGATGCGGGCGGCAGGGCCTGCTTCAGGAACTTCGTCCATGGGCATGCGGTTCTCACGCAGGAAGCGGGCGGCCATGACGGCGGCAGCTCTGCCCTGCTCCACGGCCTGGTCCACATAGGCGGGCCAGCGCACGGAGCCGCAGAGGAACACGCCTTCGGCATCGCTTTCCAGAGGATGGGCAGGCTCGTGGCCGCGGATGAAGCGCATGGCGTCCATACGCAGGCCGAGGCCTTCAGCCAGTTCCACGGAAGCCGGGGCGGGAGCCACAGGCGTGGAGCAGACGAGCATATCGGCCTTCAGCACTTCCTCGGGAGCTCCAGCGGAAGCGGGCAGGCGCACGGCCTGCACAGAAGCTTCGCCTTCCACGGCGAGGGCGGCCATATCGTCCACATGCAGGAAGCGCACGCCGGCCTGCATGGCCTTGCGGTACATGGCTTCGAGGGCCACGCCGGGCATGACCATCTGGCGGTTCAGCACAGTGACGGAAGCGCCGGGCTTCAGGGCCACGAGGCGCAGGGCGTTCTTCACGGCCGTGGGACAGCAGATGGCGCTGCAGTAGTCGTGTTCAGCATCGCGGGCGTTCACGCACTGCACGAAGACGGCGTCGGCAGGCAGGACTTCAACGCCCTTGCGGCCCTGCTCCACAGCGGTGAGCAGGGAGTCGAGCTCCATCTGGCTGACCACGCCCTTGAGCTCGCCGGAACGGAACTTGCCGCCGGGAAGCACAGGGCGGCCGCCCAGAGCGAGGATGACGGAGCCGAAGGAGCGGCGTTCGGAAGCCGAGCCGGAGCGCAGTTCCACGCTCCAGCCGCCGTTCTCGCGGACTATGCCGCGGGCTTCAACGCCGGTGAGGACTTCAACGCCGTCCAGAGGCAGGGCGGCCTTGACGGAAGCGGCGTTTTCCATGCGGGGGAACAGCGTGCCGAGCTGGTTCAGCATGCCGCCGAGGGCGGTGCGGCGTTCGGCGAGCGTCACGGCCACGCCGAGGGCGGACAGAGCGGAAGCGGCGGCCATGCCGGCAGGACCGGCGCCCACCACGAGCACGCCCTTGTCGGACGCGGGGCAGGCTTCGGCGCAGGCGGCGTTCTCGAGGCGGGCGAAGCCCATGCGCACGAGGTCGGCGGCCTGTGCGGCCACGCCGGCGCTTCCCTTGGCGCCGGGCCAGACGCAGGATTCACGGATATCGGCCAGCTCAGCGCGCAGGCCGGGAACGGCGCCGCGCAGGCAGGCGAGAGCCTGTGCGCCACGAGAGCCGCGGGAGCAGGCGGCGGCAACGGCAGTGTCCGCAGGACCGAAGGCCATGCCTTCCAGAGCCTTGCGGCAGGAAGCCTCGTCGCAGAGACGATCGACGGCCTTGAGCGTCACCGCAGGGCCGAGGGCGGAACGCAGGGCTTCTTCCTTCAGGGAAGAGGCGAGCGTACCCATACAGGTGCAGTAAAGGCAGTATTTCATGCGTCACCTCCCACGCTTTCGGCAGAGCGGCGTCTGATGGCGGCGGAAGCGGCCGTGGCCACGCCCTGGATGACGGCACCGGCCACGTCCACGGGTTCGGCGCAGAAGCCGCAGGCCAGCGTCACCGGGGCAAGAGGACCGGCGGAAGCTGCCGCAGGGGCCTTGCCGGGAAGCGGGCACTGGGAAAGGCCGCCGTTCACCACGACCATGTCGAAGACTTCGCCGAGGGCGGAGCCGGTGGCGGCGTCTTCATAGCGAACGCCGACGCCGAGCTTGCCGGCATCCTTCACGAGGCCGGGACGGGAGCGGACGAGGCGAATGCCTTCGGCCTCTCCGGCGCGCACATAGGCTTCCTGACCGGCGCCGGGAGCGCGCAGGTCGTTGTAGAAAAGGGTGATGTCCAGATCGGGCTGACGGCGCTTGAGCCAGCGGGCCTGCTTCATGGCATGCATACAGCAGACGGCGGCGCAGTACGGCAGATGGCGCACGTCGCGGGCGCCGGCGCACTGCACGAAGGCCACGCGGCGCACGGGGCG
>JAZQMJ010000045.1:0-1848 GCA_045543435.1 Mailhella sp. | reverse complement strand
GTCGAGGTGGTTGGTGGGTTCGTCGAGCAGGAGGATGTCGGGGTTCTGCAGGAGCAGGCGGCACAGGGCGATACGGCGGCGTTCACCGCCGGACACCACGGAGACGGGAGTGTCGCCAGGGGGGCAGCGCAGGGCGTCCATGGCCATTTCGAGGCGGGAATCGAGGTTCCACGCATCGGTGGCGTCCATCTTTTCCTGCACGATGGCCTGGCGTTCGAGCAGCTTGTCGAAGTCGGCGCCGGGGTCGGCGAAGGCTTCGTTGATCTCGTTGAATTCCTTCACGAGGTTCACGATCTCCTGCACGCCTTCCTCGACCACTTCGCGCACGGTGCGGGTCTCGTCGACGAGGGGTTCCTGTTCGAGGTAGCCGATGCTGTAGCCGGGGGCGACCACGATGTCGCCGTCGAAGGCCTTGTCCACGCCGGCCATGATCTTCAGCAGGGAAGACTTGCCCGCGCCGTTCAGGCCGAGCACGCCGATCTTCGCGCCGTAGAAGTAGCCGAGAGAGATATCCTTGAGCACTTCGCGCTGGCCGTGACGCTTGGTCACGCGGTGCATCGAATAGATGACTTTATCGGGCTGATTATCGTTTGCCATAGATGTTCCATGAATGGTTTTCGCCTTCCGGGAGGAGCCCGGATGACAGACAATCAAAGGTCAGTGTTACAGATGGAGCGCAACTTGTCCAGAGCTAACTGCCCGCGCGGCAAAGGAAGGGCTCGGCACGCCGCCTGTGGAAGCAGGTGGCTCTCAGCCGCCCCGCCCTCCCCTCCGGAGACGCCGGCCATGCCTGCAAAGGCGCGCCGATCGCCGCATCGCAGGCTTTCGCGGGGCTAAGGGATTGACTTATCCCTGCACCCGGCCTATATTGCCCGAAAGAAAACGATGTCCCGCCGCCTTGAAAGTTCCCCCTTTCGAGAAGTCGGGCCTCTTTTTTTGTATTTCATTTTTAAAGGTGAAGACATGAGCACGCCTATTTCCGTTCAGGGCTACAAGAAGCTGGAAAGAGAACTTGAAGCCCTCAAGAAGGAACGCCCCGCCGTCATCCAGGCCATCAAGGACGCCCGTGAAGAAGGCGACCTGCGCGAAAACGCCGGCTACGACGCCGCCCGCGAACGCCAGGGCTTCCTCGAAGCGCGCATCAACTACATCGAGTCCCAGCTGCCCCAGTACACCGTCATCGACCTCGACACCCTGAGCGGCGACCGTGTGACCTTCGGCGCCACCGTGCATGTCGTGGACGTGGACACCGACGACGAGACCAAGTTCACCCTGCTCGGCCCCGATGAAGCCGACTTCGCCAAGGGTTCCATCTCTATCAACTCCCCTGTGGGCCGCGCCCTCCTCGGCCACGAAGTGGGCGACGAGATCACCATCGACATCCCCCGCGGCCGCGTGACCTACGAGATCACCGAGATCGAGTTCCACGGCGTGCAGGACTGAGACATTTCTGCCGAATAAAAGAAAAGCCTCCGGAAAACCGGGGGCTTTTCTACTTTAAAGCAATATGTTCGAGGCTAGATCAGCTTCCAGTCCCGTATCCTGATATTCACGCTGGCCACGCCGTTGTACATATCTATGGAAGGGCTGTAGGCGAGGCGGATGCGGCGGCCTTCGAGGTCGGCCGGGAACTCATCGGCCTGGCGCCAGGCCTTGGCGGTGAGGGTGACGCCGCAGGTCTCGTCTTCCAGTTCGAGCATCACATGGTTGCGCTGGGGGCCGAAGAGGCGGCGGCGCTTCACCACGAGGGGCGGAGACTGGAACACAGGTTCGGGATTGCCCACGCCGAAGGGCTGCATGAGCTCAAGCTCGCGCAGGAAGATCTGGTCGGAAGCGGTCTTGAAGTCC
>JAZQMJ010000044.1:0-1712 GCA_045543435.1 Mailhella sp. | reverse complement strand
GAGCTGAACTGCCTGACTCGAAAGAAGCCCTTGCCTCCCTTCCCGGCCTTGGCGCATACACTGTCGATGCCATTCTCTCCATCGCTTTCGAGCAGGATGTCGTTCCCGTGGATGCCAATGTGGAGCGCGTCTTTTCGCGCCTGCTCGATATCGACAGCCCCATAAGGAAGAAGCCGGCGGCCGATATCGTGGCAAGGGAGTCTTTACGGCTTCTCCCTAAAGGTCAGGCACGCGATTACGCGCAGGCTCTTATGGAATTCGGCGCGCTCGTATGCGGGAAATCGCCTAAATGTCTGGAATGTCCGCTTTCAGAGTGGTGCGAAGCGCGCCGCATAGGTGTGGAGCGGGAACGCCCGGTGAAAGATGAGGCCGCAGAAACCATAGCTGTGACCTCGGCTCATGGCATCATTCTCTGCCAGAAGCATGTGCTTCTCTTTCAGCGGCCTGCCGCTGGCCTCTGGGGCAATATGTGGGAATTCCCGGGGCTGGACAGCGTTTCCTCAGATCCTCAGGGCGAACTCCTGTCTGCGCTGGCCGGGCTTGGACTCGAAGCAGAGATACTCGCGCCTTTGGGGACTGTCAGTCACGGCTACACGAATCATAAGCTGACGGCACATTTCTTTCGATTAGGTCTTGACGAAGGTCTTGCCATGCAGGATATCTCGAAAAAGCTCGACGGCATCACGCATCGTTTCGTGCGCTGGGACTGTACCGGCGAGCTGGCCATGCCCGCCCATCACCGCAAGATGGCGGAGCGTTATTTCATGCGCAAGGCGCGCGTTCACGCGGAACAGCTTCATCTGTGAGAGAGCCATGAAACATACTGTATATTGGATAGAAGGCGACGGCATCGGCCCTGAGATCTGGAAGGTCACCCGTCCTGTTCTCGATGCCGCCATGAAGGCCGCTACCGGCGGCGAACATGAAATAGAATGGGTAGAACTGCTGGCAGGCGAAAAAGCCATGCGCGAGACCGGCTCTCCCCTGCCCCAGGCTACGCTCGACACCCTTTCCAAAGCCTCTGTCGCCATCAAGGGCCCCCTGGGGACTCCCGTGGGCGGCGGCATCCGCAGTCTGAACGTGGCCCTGCGCCAGACCTTCGATCTCTATGCCTGCATCCGCCCCGTGAGCTGGTTCGAAGGCATCATCACCCCTGTGAAGCATCCTGAGCGCGTCAACATGGTCATTTTCCGTGAGAATACCGAAGACGTGTACGCCGGCATCGAATATGCGGCCGGTACTCCCGAAGCCGAAAAGCTGGGCGAATTCCTGCGTTCCGAGTTTGGTGCCGCGGTCCGCGCCGGTTCTGCTATCGGCATCAAGCCCATGAGCGAAGCCGGCTCCAAGCGTCTCGTTCGCCGCGCCATCCAGTACGCCGTGGACAACGGCCTGCCCAGTGTGACGCTCGTCCACAAGGGCAATATCATGAAGTTCACCGAAGGCGGCTTCCGCGCCTGGGGCTACGAGGTCGCCCGTGAGGAATTCGGCGACATCACCATCCCCGAAAAGGAAGCCACTCCTGAAAACAGCAAGGGCAAGATCATCATCAAGGATCGTATTGCCGACGCCATGTTCCAGGAAGCGCTCCTTCGCCCTGAACAGTACAGCGTGCTGGCCCTGCCCAACCTCAACGGCGACTATATCTCTGACGCTCTCGCCGCGCAGGTCGGCGGTCTTGGCATGGCTCCGGGCATGAATATGTCCGACACTCT
>JAZQMJ010000043.1:0-1580 GCA_045543435.1 Mailhella sp. | reverse complement strand
GCTCATGCCCAGCTGCTCCCCGCACCGTGCTTTTACCCCACCTCACACAAATTTATTAAACTTTTCGAAATCTGTGGGGCAGAGTGTGGGGCAACAATGCCCCACATACGAAAAAAGGACTTAGATTTTACTCTAAGTCCTTGAATTTCCTTGGCGTCCCCAAGGGGATTTGAACCCCTGTTGACGGCGTGAAAGGCCGCTGTCCTGGGCCGGCTAGACGATGGGGACACGGGTTTACCGTGGCTGGGCTACAAGGACTCGAACCTTGATTATCGGAGCCAGAATCCGACGTCCTGCCAATTGAACGATAGCCCAACGGAACGAAAAAGAGAACTACCAGAATCCGCTCGTAAGTCAAGCAGAAATTTTCGTCTTTCCATAATTTTCTGGAAAATTATTCTCTGCCGCTTCTGTTCATGCCTTTTTCAGGCAAAAAGGGCAGGGCGAGGGAGCTGCTTTTTTATGACAGCGCGGGGCCACGAGGACGCCGCATCGACGGAAGCACAGGGGGCAGGGCGTTCGCAACCTCCCCACGGGTGGCAGGCGCGCTTTCTTGCCACAAAAAAAGAGGCTCCCCGGGAGGAGCCTCGATGTCCGTGTTTCTATCCGCTACCCTATGCGTCGTTCCAGCTGTTCGAGCAGGCTGCGCAGTATGCCCGGTATGCTGAAGCCGCGGCCCGTCTGCGCATAGAGCGAGGAGGCCGTTTCGGCGAGGTGGCCGGGGAAGGCGTCGGCGGGCGTGTTCACGTTCAGGCCCACGCCGATGACGGCCCAGCGCATGGCGTCGTTATGGAACATGCTCTGTATGAGTATGCTGCCCACCTTGCGGTCGCCGAGGTAGAGGTCGTTGGGCTTGCGGCATTCCAGTTCCGGGCCGTCGAAGTCCAGCACGGCGGCGGTGCAGGCTTCCTGAACGAGCAGGGTGAACTCGGCGAGGCGGTCGGCGGGCCAGTCCACGCGCAGTATCACGGCAAAGGTCAGCGTGCCCGGCAGGTTGCGCCAGCAGAAGTCCGTGCTGTCGATGCCTTCGTCCTGCCGCCGCGCCACCACGACCACGCCTTCGGGCGCGTCTTCCATGGCTTCGAGCACGGCGGTCTGGTTGATGGCCGCGCCGTCCTTCAGCCATATCCATTCGCTCTGGCCGAGTATGCGCGTGTGCAGGCTCTTCTGCACGTCGTGCCCGGCCCACGGATCCGCCGGGCAGATGAGGCGGTAGCCGTGCCCCGGCCCGGTGGCGGACTCGATGATGTCGCCTTCCTCGCGCATGGAGGCGAGGTGCTTGGAAAGGGCGGCGCGGGTGAGGCCCAGATCGGCGGCGAGCTTCTCGCCGGAATGCCAGCCGTCCTGGCCGGGTTCGGACAGCAGGTCGATGATGCGGTCGCGCATGGGGATTTCTTCTCTGGGCATAAGGCGCTCCTTTCCGATGGCTTCGGCACGATGCAGATGCGGCATCGAGTTGACTTTCCATAAGAGGTGAGTAATTTCACAATACCAGCTCTTCGCTGGGACTTCAACCTCGCACGCCGCGTTCTTCGCCTCATCCATGCTTTTTTTCTGCCTCTACGCCTTCCTGCTCATCG
>JAZQMJ010000042.1:0-2138 GCA_045543435.1 Mailhella sp. | reverse complement strand
CGCTTGGCCTCCGACTTCTGCCGCCTTCCTGCGCAGACGCCATCGTCAGGATGAGTCGCAGAGTTCTGAAGGATAGGGGAATGAGGGCCTATGGATCAGCGTTTCCTTGATGAAGCCGTCTGCCGGAAGCCCGAGCTGTTCAGGGCAATGGTGGACTTCAACAGCTCCCGGATGGCGCAGGCTGGCCAAAAGCCTATGCCCGCTCCCGATACGCTGGGGAACGCCCTCCTGAGCGATCCGCTCATCCGCAAAGCCCTGGGCAGGACTTCCGAACCGGGCACGGCTGACTGCTGGTGGGACTTTTCCGACGAGACTTTCCGCCTTCTGCTGATAGAGGACAGCACGCTGGAACGTGCGTCCCTCGGCTTCAGCGCGGCTGTCTATGCTGAAGAACTCGCTCTCGTGATAGACAGGGCGCAGGTCCTTGCCCTCCGCAGACTTCTCGGCGAGGACATCTTCACCTACGCCCTGCGCCGTGGCCGCTACCAGATAGGAAGCCTGCGTCCTTTCCTGACAGGGCAGATCGCCGGCGGAACGCTTGCGGAACGCATATCCCTGCTTGCCTCTTCCATCCTCATCTGCCTCGCTGACGGATGGCCGGAACAGCTTCAGCGCCTCTGGACAGCCAAACTCCGGGCTTCCGGCATGCTCTCAGAAGCCGCCGGCTCAGGAACTGCGCTCCCACCTCTCAGCAGAGAACAGCGTCGCGCGCTCTGGTTCACCTTCAAAAAACTTCTTCTCCGGGAGGCGGCACCGCAATGGGCACCATGTTTCGACTGAACGATGACAGCATACAGCCTGCGGCCGGAACCAAGCTGATAAAGTCTGCGGAACTGGGCCAGCTTTTCGAAGCCAGCGCCCTGCTCGAGGCCGCCCGGGAAAAAGCCGCCAGTATGGAAAAGGCCGCACTCGAAGCCTATGAGGAAAAACGCCAGGAAGGCTACAGGGACGGACTGGAAGAAGGCAAGCTCGAACATGCTGAAAAAATGATGGAGACCATCATTTCTTCTGTCGAGTTCATCGAGGGCATCGAAAGCACATTGGTCAATGTCGTCACCCAGTCCATACGCAAGATAATCGGCGAGATGGGCGACAGGGAACGCATCGTCGCCATCGTCCGCAATGCGCTCAACGTGGTTCGGGGCCAGCAGAAAGTGACTGTGCGCGTCTCTCCGGCGGATGAGGAGGCTGTCCTGCAGGCCATGGCAGCCATGACGTCCAGCGCTTCCGGCTCTTCCTTCCTCACTGTCATCGCCGATGTGCGTCTGGAAAAGGATTCCTGCATCCTCGAGAGCGAACTCGGCGTGGTCGATGCCAGCCTTTCCACCCAGCTCAAAGCTCTGGAAAACGCCTTCCAGAGCAAGATACAGCAATAGTTCCGGAGTCCTGCATGGCATTCGAATATATCGGCTCTCTCCTTGAAGAAGCTGTACAGGGGGCATCCTCTGTAGAGATACGCGGGCGCGTGGAGCAGGTCGTCGGCACCATCATCCGTGCCGTCGTTCCGGGCGTCAAGGTAGGCGAGCTGTGCATACTGCAGAACCCCTGGGAAAATTTCTCCCTCAAGGCCGAAGTCGTCGGCTTCGTGAAGAATGTGGCCCTCCTGTCTCCCCTCGGGAGCTGCCAGGGCGTTTCTCCCGCCACGGAGGTCATCCCTACTGGCGAGATACTTTCCGTCCCCGTGGGCGAAGAACTGCTCGGACGCGTTCTCGACGGCCTTGGCCAGCCCATAGACGGCGGCCCGGCCCTCAAGACGCGGCTCCGCTACCCTGTCTTTGCCGAAGCTCCCAACCCCATGACCCGCAAGATCATCAGCAGGCCGCTTTCCCTTGGCCTGCGCTCGCTCGACGGCATGCTCACCTGCGGCGAAGGCCAGCGCATGGGTATTTTCGCGGCGGCTGGCGGCGGCAAGTCTACCCTGCTCTCCAGCATCATCAAGGGATGCTCGGCAGAAGTCTGCGTACTCGCGCTCATCGGCGAACGAGGCCGAGAAGTACGCGAATTCATCGAAAACGACTTAGGTCCTGAGGGTATGGCGCGTTCGGTCGTTGTTGTTGCAACGTCAGACCAGCCTGCGATGATGCGCGAAAAGTGCCCTATGACTGCAACGGCTATTGCAGAATATTTCATGAGTCAGG
>JAZQMJ010000041.1:0-2576 GCA_045543435.1 Mailhella sp. | reverse complement strand
CGAGGTCGAAGGTGATCCACAGACCGAAACCGAAGTAGTCGTCCATGCCGGTCTCGCCAAGGCCGAGGCCGAGGACGCGGACGGCGGCATAGAGGCCCCAGAGGAAGATGACCCCGAGGAAGGACATCCAGGCCAGGAACTTAGTCAGAGAGCAGCGCTCGCAACCTTCCGGAAAGAGCTCTGCGTCGAGGGGTTTGCTGTAATCCATAAACTAGCCCTGCCTCTTGTTTTCGCCGGTCTTTTCGTTTTCGAGGTAGTTGTCGCCTTCGCGACGCACCCATTCGCGCTTGCTCAGGTACCAGACCTGAGGATCGGTGCCCAGACGTTCCAGCAGACGGAAGGCGTAGGGGCTCTTGATGAGCTCATGCACCTTGTGCTGAGGATTGTTCACGTCGCCGAAGGTGATGGCGCCGTTGGGGCAGGCTTCGGTGCAGGCGGTGATGTAGTCGCCGTCACGAAGATCCATGGGAGCGCGGCCATTGGCCACGGCGGCTTCCTGGGCCTTCATGAAGCGGTGATGGCAGAAGGAGCACTTCTCCACCACGCCGCGCATACGGGCGGACACGTCGGGAGTGAGCACCTGGGCGAGGTCGCCAGGCCACTTGGGATCGTACCAGTTGAAGTAGCGGGCATGGTAAGGACAGGAGGCCATGCAGTAGCGGCAGCCGATACAGCGGGGCGGGACCTGGCTCACGATGCCGCCTTCTTCGCGCTTGTCCGTAGCGATGACGGGGCACACGGACACGCAGGAAGGCTTGCCGCACTGCATGCAGGGGCGAGGCAGGTAGGCCACTTCGTGGTCGGGGAAGGGCTTATGGTTGGTGAGGCGGTAAACAGTGAGCCAGTTCATGGTGCGCAGCTTGTTGCTGGCATCTTCAGCAGGCGCAAGGTTGTTTTCCGCCTGGCAGGCCACCATGCACGCGCCGCAGCCCGTGCACTTGTCGATGTCGATGACCATGCCCCATTTGATCTTGAATTCTTTGATTTCAGACATGACGAGCTCCCTATGCCTTTACGGCCTTCACGCCGGCAAGGCCCCAGACGGGCAGGTTGGTGCCCGGTTCTCTGGAGATGCTGGTCAGTGTAACGACATTCGAACCCTTGTTCTGGCTGAACTGGTCGAAAGCGGTATGGCCGAGGCCGGCGACCAGAGAGACAGTGTCGGGCATGATGCCTTCGAACACCGCGACGATGGCGGTGATTTCCTGCTTGTTGGCGGCAGTGAGCTTGATCTTGCTGCCGTCGGCCACCATCAGCTTCTTGGCAGTGGCGCTGTTCATCTGAGCGACGCTCAGCTTGCCGATGAGCTGGTGGTTGGTGATGATCTTGGTGGCGAAGGGCGGGATGCCGGTCTGAGCGGTGCCCATGCCGAGCACGACCACAGGGGCGAGCTGGAGGTCGCCTTCGGGGCAGACGGCTTCAGCGGCCTTGGAGATGGCGCTGGTGCTGCACACGATCTTGGCCTTGCTCTTCACGGGAGCGACATGCACCTTGCCTTCTTCGAGCATGGAGCGGAAGGGGGCGCTGAGTTCGCAGGCATGCTTGTACAGCAGGTCGGGCATATCCTTGACGCCGAGCTTGATGCCGAGTTCCTGAGCGAGGGCGAGGAAGAGCTCGCCGGCAGGACGGGCCTTGGCGAAGGGCTTGGCCACGGGACGAGCCAGAGCGTAGGTGATCTGGCCGGAGCCGTAGGGAGTCTGCACGTCGTCGAAGGCTTCCATGCCGAGGGCGGCAGGCAGGACCAGGTCGCATTCAGCGCAGGTCTCGCTCATGAAGCTGGCCACAGCGATGCTGTAGCCGGCCTTGGCCACGGTCTCCTTCGCGCCGGAGTCGGCGGGGAGGGCGTACACGGGGTTGGCGGCGTACACGAGGAGCAGGGCGGGAGCCTGCTTGCGCTCGGCGGCCACGGCCTGCATGTAGTCCACCACGGACTTTTTCATCACGGCCTTGTAGCTGGCGGCACCCTTCACCACAGTGGCAGGGAAGGGAAGTTCGACGAGGCCGCCCTCACGGTTCACGCTGCCGAGGAGCATGTTCACGGCAATAGCGGCCATGATGGGGCCGGCGGAACCGCCGTTGCCCAGAGCGGAACCCGCGATGACAAGAGGCTTCTTGGCAGCGGCGAGCATGCGGACTGCGGCTTCGAGGCGAGCGGCGGGCACGCCGGTGATCTCGCTGGTCTTCTCGAGGGTGTAGTCGGCAACGAAGGCGGAGAATCTCGGAAGGCCTCTGTCCGTGGCGGGCTTGCCGGCCTTGATGAGAAGGTTGGCCACGCCGAGCAGGAGGGCCATTTCAGTGCCGGGCTTGATGGGCAGCCAGAGGTCGGCGCCGGCGGCAGTGTTGTTCTGCACGGGGCTGGCGTAGACTATCTTCTGGGTGGCTTCCTGACCGGCGGGGTGAGTGCGGTCGAAGGCACTGCGGTTGGCGGCGACCACGCCCCAGCTTTCGAGCAGGGGAGCGCCGACGGAAAGGATGCAGTCGCTGTTCTCGATGTCGTAACCGATGCGGCCCTTGCCGCCCATGGCTTCCCATGCGCGCAGAGCGGGCTGTTCTTCATCGGGCATGAAGTAGAAGTC
>JAZQMJ010000040.1:0-24999 GCA_045543435.1 Mailhella sp. | reverse complement strand
GAAAGAGGCGGCCGCAAATGAGGGTGCAGGGAAATCATTTCCCTGCCGGAGGGGCCCGGGGAGGCAGGGCCTCCCCGCCTTCCATCCCGCTCAGGAGCATCCATGTCTCAGACCGAACTCGACCTTATTGATAAGAAGCTTCTTGATATCATTCAGACGGCGTTTCCGCTGGTCTCCCGTCCGTACGCGGCTCTGGGCGAACAGCTCGGCATTTCCGAGGAAGAAGCGCTTGCCCGCGTGAAGGCCATGAAGGAACGCCGCGTCATCCGCCGCCTCGGCGCGAACTTCCAGTCCGCCAAGCTCGGCTTCCGCTCCACGCTCTGCGGCGCCAAAGTGCCGGAAGACAAGCTCGACCAGTTCATCGCCGATGTGAACGCCATCCCCGGCGTGACCCACAACTATCTGCGCGACCATGAGTTCAACGTGTGGTTCACGCTCATCGGCCCCTCCTGGGACGACGTGTGCGCCACGCTCGAGGGCATCACCGCCCGCACCGGCGTGCCCATCATGAACCTGCCCGCCACCAAGCTCTTCAAGATACGCGTGGACTTCCAGATGGAAGATTAGTCCAGCGAAAATCATTTCCTTACGCAAAAAGCCCCGACGTCATGCCGGGGCTTTTCTGTTTTCAGTCCTTCTTCCTGCCGAACACCATGACGAAAAAGAACAGGATGAGTCCTATGACAGCCGCACCTCTGGCGGCATCGGCCTCGAGGCCGGTAAGGTGATAGAAGCCGACATAGGCGGAAGCAAGCGACAGCACGAGGAGGATGAAGGCCCAGATACGCATGGCAGACTCCTTTTTCAGTTTCCCCTTCTGGATACATGACAGGAGCGAATCATGTAACTCCATGATTTATGATAATCTTTTACGCCGAAACTCTTTACATGGCTCACGATTCGGCGTTATAGCTGAACTCAGCTAGGGGAGCTGAAAGGGCCCTGCCGTGGCGGCGGGGTCGGACAGCTGAGAGTGGGGACCAGCCCCAGACCCTCGAACCTGACGCAGTTAGTACTGCCGTAGGGAAGCTCTGGACGCGTCCAGCCTTCCCGGCATGGCGCGTTTTTTTTGCGCCTGCGTCGCAACTTTGCGAGGCAACATGTCATCCTTCATTTCCAAGAACGCCGCCCTGCGCGGCCTGCTCGACCAGCACCTTGCCGCCCTCGCCGCGGAAGAGGGCCTTGCCCCTGAAGCCATACTCGCCGCCATCGAAAAAGGCACCATGGTCCTCCTTGGCAACCCGGCCCATCCCGGCCTGAAGCCCATACTCGTGGGCCAGCCCGCACGCATCAAGGTCAACGCCAACATCGGCACGTCCCCCCTTTCCTCCTGCATGGAGACTGAGCGCCGCAAGCTCAAGGCCGTCGTCGAGGCCGGCACGGACACGGTGATGGACCTCTCCATCGCCGGCGATCTCGACGCCATCCGCCAGTCCCTGCTGGCCGACTGCCCTCTCCCGCTGGGCACTGTTCCCATGTATGCCGTGGGCCAGCAGATTCTGGACGCCGACCGCGAGATATCCTCCATGTCCCCCGACCAGCTCTTCGAAGAGATAGAAAAGCAGGCGAAGCAGGGCGTGGACTACATCACCGTGCATTGCGGCCTCTCCCGCCGGGGTGCGGAGCTTGGCGCCCGTCCTGAACGCGCCATGGGCATAGTCTCGCGCGGCGGTTCCATGCTGGCCCGCTGGATGCTGGACAACGACCGCGAGAACCCGCTCCTCGAATACTTCGACCGCCTGCTCGACATCTGCCTGCCCTACAACGTGACGCTCTCCCTCGGCGACGGCCTGCGCCCCGGTGCAGGCGTGGACGCCGGCGACGCCGCCCAGTGGGAAGAAGTCATCAACCTCGGCCTGCTGGCTGCCCGCGCCCACGACCGCGGCGTGCAGTGCATGATAGAAGGCCCCGGCCATGTGCCGCTCCATCAGGTCCGCACGCAGATACAGGGCATCAAGCGACTGACCAACGGCGCGCCCCTCTACGTTCTCGGCCCGCTCTGCTGCGACAGCGCCCCCGGCTACGACCACATCGCGGGCGCCATCGGCGGCGCGCTGGGCGTGGAGGCCGGCGTGGACTTCCTCTGCTACCTCACCCCGGCCGAACACCTCACCCTGCCCGACGAAGCCGACGCCCGCGCAGGCGTCATGGCTTCCCGCGTGGCCGCCCACGCCGGCGAAGTGGCTCTCGGCACTCCCCGCGCCCTTGCCCGCGAAGCCGCCATGAACGCCGCCCGCAAGGCCCTCGACTGGGACGGCATGGCCCGCGCCGCCCTCGACCCTTCCCAGGTGGAACAGCGCCGCGAACCTCACAAAAAAGAAGAAGTCTGCGCCATGTGCGGCAAGTTCTGCGCCGTGAAGATGCTCCGCAGAGACTGACAACCGCAATCGCGTTTACAGGAGGACTCCATGGAAAACGCCGTTCGTGAACACTTTGCCCGCTTCCGCAAGATAGACGCCCATTCCCACATCGGCTTCTTCGGAAGCCCCTTCAATGTGGATTTCAACACCCAGCTCCTCGCCGCCCAGATGGACGAGTACAATATCGAGAAGACCATACTCTGCTCGGCGGGCGCACACCTCAACGAGGAGCTGAACAAGGCATGGCGCGAGATGCCGGAGCGCATAGCCCCGCTCTGCTGGGTGAACGCCAACCTCGGCCAGCAGGCATACGACATGCTCGAGCATTACCTGCGCGACGAAGGCTTCGCCGGCGTGAAGATGCAGCCGCTCTTCGATGCCTTCACGGCCGATTCCCCGGCTGTCGACCCCATCATGGACATCGCCCGCGCCTGCAGGAAGCCGGTCTTCATCCACTGCGGCCATCCGCCCTTCTCGCTCCCGTGGCAGATAGGCCTGCTGGCCGAACGCCACCCCGACGTCCCCATGGTGATGATACACATGGGCCACGGCCACGGCGTCTATATCGACGGCAGCATCCAGATGGCCCGCAAGTACGACAACCTCTGGCTCGAAGCCTCCGGCATGCCCATGGGATGCCAGATAAAGAACGCCTGCGAGACTGTGGGGCGCGACCGCGTGATGTTCGGCATCGACTCGCCCTTCCATCATCCCACTGTGGAGATACAGCGCGTCCTCACCTGCGGCCTCGATGAGGCAGGGCTCGAAGACGTGTTCTACAACAACGCCGCCAAGTTCATGGGCTGGCTCTAAAAACAGAGAAGGCATGCCTGAAATACGAAGGCATGCCTTTTCTGTTTCTATCGAATATCATCGCGCGCTTCCGGGCGTGAAGCCGAAGCGTTTCCTGAACGCATGGATGAAGGCCGACACGGAGCTGTAGCCGGACTCCAGCGCCGCCTCGGTTATGCTCTGCCCCCTGTCTATGCATTGGCGGGCATGGAGCAGGCGCATGAGCTGTACCCACTGCCCCATGGTCTGCCCTGTTTCCCTGTTGAACATCCGGGCCAGCGTTTTGGACGACATGTGGAGCTTTTCGCTCCAGTCGTCGAAGGAAATGGGCTCTTCCGGCGCCAGCATGGCCCTGGCGCACATCTCTACCAGCTGATGGGTACGCGGCATGACAAGCGATGAGGAGGCAAGGGGAGCATCTTCAAAACTGTCCAGAAGCACCTGCCCCAGTCTCCGCCCCTTATCGCTGGAAAAATCAGGCGTATCCTCTGCGACAGAAGCTATGACAGCCCTCAGCAGAGGCGTCACTTCTATCATATGCAGGCTGTTGAAGCGTTCCCGTCCAGCCACGGCAGAGGAATGCACGAATACGGCCCTGTTATGGATCTCGCTGGCCGTATACCATTCATGCGCTACGCCGGGAGGTATCCATATGGCACGCCGGGAATCGCAGGCAAGGTTGCCCTGCTCGACGCAAAGTACAGAACATCCAGAACTGGCGTAGAAGATCTCGCCGAAGTCCTCATGGCTGTGCAGGTCGCTCCAGAAGCCGCTTTCCATAGTCATGCAGAAGGGATAGAGAAAGCTCTCCTCATCGACGAAGCGTATCCCTTCCCGCCTTGGGCTCCAGTAATGCCGCCTCAGCACATTTTCCTTGGAACGAACAGATTGTCCTTTTTGCGACATGTTTTGCCCTTTTCACACGAGAAAAAATCTTTTTTCACAAGTAATACTTGTTCAAATTCTGACTAGTGGATGAACATCTCAAGATTATCACACCTCGCTGGCCAGAACAAGGTCCGGGCTGGCGCTCCAGGCCCGGATACGCATGACAACCAACTCGATTTTCTTATAAAATCGCTATAAAAGTCCAGTTCCCCGGCTCTCTGCAAAGGCATGGCAGGGGAGACGGAGACTTGAAGTCTCGCTAACACGAGAGGGAATTATCCATGCTCGAATCGAAAAGGACAGTTTTTTCCGGCGCCCGCTTCATCACGATGGATGAGCGCATGCCCGAAGCCGAATGCCTCTGCACCATAGACGGCCGCATCGAATGCCTCGGCAGCCGTGAGGAAGTCATGTCCAGCCTCGGCTCTGCCCCCTATGAGGAAGTGGACCTCGGCGGCGGCGTGGTGTACCCCGGCTTCATCGATACGCACAGCCACATCTCCTCCTTCAGCAATGCGCTGAACTGGGCCGCCTGCGGCGTGGACAAGGGCAATATCGCCGGCGTGCTCGACACCCTGCGCGCATGGGCCGTTGAGAACCCCGAAGACTGGATCATCGGCTACGGCTTCGACGACACGGGCCTCCCCGATGCCCGCCACATGAACCGCCACGAGCTGGACACCGTGAGCACGGACCGCCCCATCCTCGTTGCCCACATCTCCCTGCACCTCGGCTACTGCAACACCAAGGCTCTGGAAGTGCTCGGCCTGGACAAGGGCGCCGACATCCCCGGCGGCATCGTGGAAATGGGCGAGGACGGCACCCCCACCGGCGTGCTGTACGAAACAGCCTTCTTCGGCGCCCAGGCCAAGCTGCCCCAGTATTCCTTCGAGAAAATTCGGGAAAACATGATCCGCGCCATGAACGTCTATGCCTCCAAGGGTATCACTACCTTTATGGACGGCGGCGTGGGCGTCAACGGCGGTGCCCGTGAGTTCATGCAGGTCTATATGGACCTCGCCCGCAAAGGCGACATGCCCATCCGCGGCTTCCTGCAGATGATGCCGGCCGAAATGGACCACCTCCTTGAACACAAGATGTTCGGCTTCGGCTCCGACATGCTTTTCCTCGGCGGCGCCAAGCTCTTCATCGACGGCTCCATCCAGGGCTACACCGCCGCTCTCAAGGAAGGCTACCATGCCCGCCCCGACCATAACGGCGTCCTTCTCTGCGACCCCGATGAACTGGCCGACCGCGTGCTCCTCTACCAGGCCAACGGTGTGCCCACGGCTATCCACGCCAACGGCGACCAGGGTGCCGAGATCGTCATCAGCGCCTTTGAACGCGCCGTGGCCCAGCACCCCGAACACAAGCTGGCCCACATGCTTATCCATGCCCAGACTGTTTCCGACGAGCATCTGCAGCGCATGAAGGCCATCGGCGTCATCCCCTCCTTCTTCGTCCGCCATGTGGAAGTCTGGGGCGACAGACATAAGAAATACTTCCTCGGCCCCGAACGCGCCTCCCGCATGGATCCCTGCGGTTCCGCCGTGGCTCTCGGCATGCCCTTCGGCCTGCACGTGGACAGCCCCATCCTGCCTCCCACTGTGCTCGGCAGCATGCATGTGGCCGTCAACCGCATCACCTCCGGCGGCGAAGTGCTCGGCCCGGACCAGCGCATCAGCGCCCGCGAAGCCGTAAAGGCCTACACCACCTATGCCGCCCTCTGCTGCGCCGGCGAACTCGACCGCGGCCAGCTCTCCCCCGGCCGCTTCGCCGACTTCGTGCTCCTCGACAGGAACATCGAAGAAAGCGACCCGCTGACCATCCGCGACATCAAGGTCTGCGCCACCTACTGCGGCGGCCGCAAGGTGTACGAGGGCTAAAGATATGGATGCCCGGCGCATGCTGAGTACTCTGGCGGCTCTGGCCGAAACGGCCAACGCCACCCCCGGGAACGGCGTGACCCGTTTCTCGTGGAGCAGCGCCGACAAGGCGGCCAGAACTCTCCTCGCCGGGGAACTCGAGGCGATGGGCCTTGAACCGTGGACTGACGGCATAGGCAACATGCACGCCGTTTATCCCGGCACCGAAAAAGGCCCCCGCGTCGTCATCGGTTCTCACCTCGACACGGTCCGTTTCGGAGGCCGTCTGGACGGCACGCTGGGCGTCGTCGCCGCGCTGGAAGCGCTCCGCTCCCTGCACGACGAAGGCCTGCGCCCCGTGCGCAACATCGAGTTCATCGCCTTTGCCGAAGAGGAAGGCTCCAATTACGGCTGCACCTGCCTCGGCAGCAAGGCCGCCATGGGCATGGTCGGCCCCGAGGACCTGAAATCTCTGCGAAACGCTCAGGGCAGCTGCTATGACGCGCTCCGCGCCTTCGGCCTTGACCCCGACGCTCTGCCCGGCCAGCGCATAGACAGTGCCGATGTGCATGCCTTCCTTGAACTCCACATCGAGCAGAACGCCAGGCTCGAACAGGCTGGCAGGAGGCTCGGCGTGGTCACGTCCATCTGCGGCATGCGCCTCCGTCGTGTCACCCTTTCCGGCAAGTCCGACCACGCGGCCAGCCCCATGCAGGGCCGCCGCGACCCTATGGCCGGTTTTGCCGAGTTCGCCCACAGGATGGAAGGTCTGTGGAAGCAGGGAACGCTCCCCGAAGACTTTTCCTGCACCGTCGGCTCGATATCCTGCAGCCCTGACGTGGGCATCATCATCCCCTCCAGCGTCACGTTCACTGTCGACCTCCGCCATGTGGACAGGGACACTCTGGAACAGGGATGGGACATACTGGAAAAACTGCTTCTGGGCATAGCGGAAGAACGCGGGCTGGAATGCCGCGTGGACCCGCTCTCCGCCAGCGGAGGCTCCCGCATGGATGCCGGAGTGCAGGAAGCCCTCATCCAGGCCGCCCGCGGCCGTGGCGAAGACCCCATGCTCCTGCCCAGCGGCCCTGCCCACGATGCCGCCGCCTTCGGCGCATCGGGCATCCCCACGGGCATGCTCTTCGTCCCCAGCATAGGCGGACTGAGCCACTGCCCGGAAGAAAACACTGCTGAAGAAGACCTGCTGCTCGGAGCTCAGGTCTTGGAAGATGCGCTCCGCGCCCTTGCCGGAGCGCAATGAAGGGAGGCTCCCGCGAGCCTTCCGGACGAAATAGAGGAATGCGGAACCTGGTTCCGTTCAAGCATCAACTTCCTAATCAAGGAGAAACTCATGAAACGTCTGCTGACCGCCTGTCTGTCCGTCGCCGCCGTCCTCGGCCTGATGCTCAGCCCCGTGCAGGCCGCCCCCAAGATTCCCGTGATCGTGGCCACCTCTGTGGATACCAGCCCCCAGAACTACACCAACGTGTTCCTGTTCAAGTTCTTCGATCTGGCCCAGAAGTACTCCGGCAACGCCTTCGACTTCCAGCACTTCCCCAGCATGCAGCTTGGCAACGAGCAGGAATCCGTGCGCGGCGTGCAGCTCGGCACCATCCAGATCGCCGGCCTCGCCACCAACAACTTCGCCCCCTTCGCTCCTTCCTGCGGCTGGGTGAACATGCCTTACATGTTCGACACCCTTGAAGAATTCCGCGGCCTCGTGGACGCCATGTGGGACCAGAACAACGAATGGGCCATCAAGGAAGGCGGCTGCCGCATCCTCAGCATCATGGACATCGGCTATCGCCAGCTGACCACCAGCGCCAAGTACCCCGTGCGTAAGCTCGCCGACGCCAAGGGCATCAAGATCCGTACTCCCCAGAACCCCCTCATGGTCTCCACCTTCAAGGCTCTCGGCCTTGAACCCAGCGCCGTTGCCTTCTCCGAAACCTTCAACGCTCTCCAGCAGGGCGTGGTGGACGGCCAGGAAGGCTGCCTGAACAACGTTATCACCATGAAGTTCTACGAAGCTCAGAAGTACGCTTCCCTCATCAACTACTCCGTGCACAGCTGCAACTTCATCGTCAGCGAGCCCTGGCTCCAGAGCCTGCCCGCCAACTGCCGCGACGCTCTGATCCGCGCCTCCAAGGAAGCCATGCTCTTCGAACGCACCAAGGTCGCTGAACTCCTTGCTGCCGACGACAAGATCCTCACCGACAAGGGCATGGTCCTGCTCGGTGAAGTCGAAGACATGCCTGAATGGGTGCGCCTCGGCCGTACTGCTTGGCCTAAGTGCTACGACGTGATCGGCGGCGGCAATGCTGAAAAGGGCAAGGCCATCATCGACATCGTCTGGGCCAAGAAGCAGGAACTCGCTGCTAAGAAGTAAACCTTTCAAAGGGGGAAAGGCGGCCACCCGCTTTTCTCCCTTTCCTATTCCCTCTTGTTCTCTGATGTGAGGATCCGATGTTTCGCAAATTAATAAACTGGGCGGACCAATGGCTCGAAGAAGTCCTGGTATCCATCATGCTGGGCCTTCTGGTCGTCTTCCTCGGCTGTGAAGTCTTCTCCCGCTTCATCCTGAGCAAGTCCTTCACCTGGATGGAAGAACTCTGCCGCTACCTGTTTATCTGGGGTTCGTACATAGGCATAGCCTGCGCTATCAAGAGAAAGGAACAGATACGCATCCTCTGCCTCGCCGAAATCGTCAAGAAGCATTACCCCAACGTTGCCAAGGGGATGTACATCGTTTCCGAACTCTGTTTCACCGTGTTCTGCCTGCTCATCGTGTACTACAGCATGGGCATGATGGAAAACATGATGCGCTTCAAGCAGGTTTCCGGTGCCCTTGAGATCAATATGATCATCCCCTACTCCATCATCCCGCTGAGCATGCTCCTTATTGCCTTCCGCACCCTGCAGAGAGTGTACAAGGACTACAAGAACGGTACGCTCTGGTACACGAATCAGGAGGATTAAAGCATGCTGCTCGTTGCTTCCTTCGTTGTTTTCATGCTTCTGGGCATGCCGCTTTTCGGCGTCATCGGCATGGCTACCCTCTTCTCCCTGATCGGTATGCCCTTCCCCATGGCGTTCGTCCCGCAGAACCTGTACACGGGCATGGACCAGTTCCCCCTCATCGCCACCATCGGCTTCGTTATGGCCGGCTTCCTCATGGAACCCGCCGGCATCACCGATGAGATCATCGACGTGGCCCGCAAGGCCGTGGGCAACGTGACCGGCGGCCTCGCCATCGTCACCGTTCTGGCCTGCATGATCTTCGCCGCCCTCAGCGGCTCCGGCCCCGCCACCACCGCCGCCATCGGCGGCATCATGATCCCCGGCATGATACGGGCAGGCTACCGAAAAGACGATGCCGCAGCCGTTTCGGCAACAGGCGGTACGCTAGGCATCCTCATCCCGCCCAGCAACCCCATGATCCTTTACGGCGTCGTGGCCAACACCTCCGTTGCCGGCCTGTTCATGGCTGGCGTCATCCCCGGTTTCGTGCTGACCACCCTGATGTGCCTCACCTCCTACGTCATCGCCAAGAAGCGCGGCTACAAGCCTACCGGCGAACCCTTCTCCCTGAAGGAACTGGGCAAGGCCGTGTGGAAGGGCAAGTGGGCTCTCGGCACCCCTGCCGTCATCCTCGGCGGCATCTACACCGGTGTGTTCACTCCCACCGAATCCGCTGAAGTGGGCGTTATCTACACCCTCTTCGTGGGCAAGTTCATCTACAACAAGCTTTCCCTGAAGAACCTTGTGGACGCCCTCGTCCGCACCTCTTCCTTCGCCGGTTCTTCCACCATCCTGGTCGGCGTGTCCATGGCGTTCTCCCGCCTGCTCACCCTGTACCGCATTCCCCAGACTGTGGGCGAATTCCTCGCCTCCATCTCCACCGACCCCACCTGCACCCTTCTGCTCATCGCCGCCTTCATCTTCCTGTGCGGCTTCGTGGCCGACACCCTGGCCATGGTCGTGGTGCTCGCTCCCGTGTTCCTGCCCATCACCAACTCCCTGGGTATCCATCCCATCCAGCTTGGTATCCTCTTCGTGGTGTGCTGTGAGACCGGCTTCCTCACCCCGCCCTTCGGCGGCAACCTGTTCGTGGTCATGAAGCTGATAGACGTGAAGCTCGAACAGGTGGCACTGAAGGTCATCCCGTACCTGCTCATCCTCTGGTTCGAGATCTTCGTCATCGCTGCATTCCCCAAGTTCACCATGTTCCTGCCTCAGCTTCTCATGTAGCAAAAAAAGGGAGGCCCTTCGCCGGGCCTCCCATACACATCCAATCTGGAGTTTCCTATGCTTCTTAACTATGTCAAGAAGGCTGTCGCCTCTGTGCTGGTAGCCCTTTCTCTCGTTTCCGCGGCCGACGCCGCCGAGAAGCTCTCTAGCGCATGGATAGGCGAACATGAGACCTTCGTGGCCTGGTATGCCAAGCAGAACGGCTGGGACAAGGAAGCCGGCTTCGACCTGAGCATGATGCCCTTCGATTCCGGCAAGAACATCGTCGAAAGCCTCGCCGCCTACGACTGGGCCGTGGCCGGCTGCGGCGCTGTGCCCGCTCTGACCACGCCTCTCAGCGACTATCTCTACATCGTGGCCGTGGCCAACGATGAATCCGAGAGCAACGCCATCTACGTCCGCAAGGACAGCCCCATCTTCAAGGTGCTGGGCATGAGCCCTGCCTATCCCCTGGTGCATGGCTCTGCCGCCACTGTGAGCAAGGCCGAGATCCTGTACCCCAAGGGTACCTCCGCCCACTACCTGCTCTCTTCCTGGCTCCACATCCTCGGCCTTTCCGAGAAGGACGTGAAGCTCACTGAAATGGACCCCACCCCCGCCCTCAGCGCCTTCAACGGCGGCGTGGGCGATGCCGTGGCCCTCTGGGCTCCCCTCACCTACGAAGCTGAAGCCAAGGGCTACAAGTCCGTTGCCAACTCTCAGGACTGCGGCCTTACCCAGCTCGTCCTCCTCGTTGCCAACCGCCGCTTCGCCGACAAGCACCCCGAGCAGGTGCAGGCCTTCCTCAAGATGTACATGCGCGGCATCGAAGCCATGCGCTCCGTGCCTGAGGAAAAGCTCGCCGCCGACTATGTGCGCTTCCACAAGGAATGGACTGGCAAGGACCTCTCCATGGAAATGGCCACTCTCGAACTGCGCAGCCATAAGGTCTTCACTCGCGACGAACAGCTCTCCATGATGGCCCCCAGCGGCAGCGTGCAGAAAGCCCTCAGCGAGATCGTGGACTTCTCCATCGCCCACGGCGCCTTCACTCCTGCCCAGATCGACAAGATGAAGGGCAAGACCCGTCCGGAACCCCGCTTCCTTGAAGCCGCCAAGTAATATCCGGTAAGCCGATAAGGTACTGACGAAAGGCGTCGATCTGCCCACAGCAGGTCGGCGCCTTTTATCGTTCACGAACAGCGGCGACAGGCTATACGCCCCATCAGCCTGAGGCCCGCGGCAAAAAAAGGCATCCCCTCGCCCGTGGGATGCCTTTCCTCTTCTCTGCTCGTCTCGAAATGCTGCGGGGCGCAAATGCCCCGGATACGAAAAAACGCCCTACGATTTCTCGTAAGGCGTTGATTTCTCTTTGGCGTCCCCAAGGGGATAAATTTTTAAGTGGTAGCTTGTTAGAATGATTGATGATTAGCTGCTTTGAGGAATAAAAACACCTACAAATCTACCCACTTTCCAAAAATATTTTGCTGGATGAGGGTGGATGATCTTCCACCCAAAATGCATCGGATGAACTTTATGGCGCATGCTACAAGCACTTATTCATACCATATTGATTTTTATTGAAAAAGTTAGTTTATTAAAATATAAAAATTGAAGGTTAGTTCGCCTTGCCTAATGTCCCTAGCAGATATACTTAATAAGAAGTGACGGAAGAGAGTAGTGCCCTTTGGGGGTATAACTTTCTCAATTAGCTAAGCTCTTGCTTTCAAAGGAATTTCAATGCTAACATTTGATTTTGGATTTGACTACAGTATACATTTAGATATTGTCCAAACTTGGATATGTATATTTCTTTTGCTTGTGGCTGTGATAACAAAATATACATCCATGAAGCATGGTTTAATATTTTTGTTTAGATACTTTTTATCACATTTTACCCCGATATGGTTTGCGGGAACACTAATATTTTTTGGAGTATTAACATATCGAAACTATGAAAATATAAGTTATAGCCAAATAAATTTTGCGACTGTTGTGTCTGCGGCTCTGCTCATACTCCTCTTCTTGCCATTTTTTAGAAAAATTGGATTTTTTGGTGTCCAAGCTGAACTGATCGCCCTAGAAAAAAACGTTGCTTTAGAAACTTTAGAAAAACAAAGTGCAACATCTCAAACTGAAGACCAACAAAAAATACAACAAAAATTTGAAGAACTGAAAAAAGAATTCAAGGAGAATTAATATGGCAAATTATTTCAATAGCTACTCTAATTATGATATCAAAGCATTATTTGATGTTATTCAAAAGGGTATTGATTTACTAAAAAAAGATTTGCAGGAAAATTCATTTAATACTTGGCAAGAATATGCAAAGACTGTTGTAAAAATATATTCACAATCAAGAGATATGAATATTTATATAGGATACTTAAATTTCATACTGTCAATAATTGGGCTTTCTCCGTATGACAGGCTAAGAGTATCGCTAGATTATTTAATAAATATTGCCAAAAGAACAGGATAAAAGAGAAAAGTATGCCATCACTTTAAACATTGGCATACTTTTCTCTTTTATTTATGCAGTTCGGACAACATCTTCTCTCACTCCACGCGGATCATATGTCACATCAAAGACCATATCGTACAGCCATTTCTTGAAATCCTGACTGTCGTTGAACTGCTTGAACAGCTCCATGTTGTCGCGCATGATTTTGAACATCACCGCGTTCAGGGCGCGTTCACTTTCCAGTCTGGCGTTCTGCTTGTCGGAGTTCTTCATGGCGTTCTGGTACACTTCGTCTCTGGCGACCATAGCGGGCAGTTCCGCAATCTGCCGGCGGACGTTATCGGCGTCTTCCCACGGAACATTGCCGAACAGCTCGTTGAAGCGGTTCAGAATATTCGTCAGCTTATCCATTTCAGCCTCAGGCTTGCCTGCGCTTGTTCCCACGGGAACCGGATTCACTTCCGCATCCTTGTCTTCCAGCTTCAAGGCCATTGTGGTCTGCTTTTCGGCTCTGTAGCTGTCGAGATCGATAGCCTGAAGAATGCCTTCGGCCAAGTCATCCCCCTGCGGAGAAGGCAGTTTAGGAATCAGCAGTGTCAGGAAAATAGACAGCTTCTCCCAGTCCGCACTGCCATAGGGCAGAATAGCACCGAGGAAGCCATAGGTTCGCACAAAGGATTTCGCCGCGCTCTTGAAAGCGATCTGCGCATCAAGGTCCAGCTCCTGCTTATACACGTCGGCGCACACATCCAGAATGGGGTCAAGCGTTTCTCGTTCTGCCCCTCTCAGGTACAGCTCAACGATGCTCTGCATGTCTTCCTCGCTATACACCTGATGGCTTTCCAACGTGGCAACAAGGTCATGCAGCTTATTAGGGTCGGTTTCGTCCGAAAGTATGGTCGTCTTGTAGTACCGTGCAAAGGATTCTCGAATCCCTTCGATATCGTTGGCGAAATCCAGAACGAACACATCGCGCTTCTGCGGATGGGCGCGGTTCAGGCGTGAAAGGGTCTGCACGGCTTTGATGTCGGTCAGCACCTTGTCCACATACATGGTATGCAGAAGCGGCTCGTCGTAGCCGGTCTGAAACTTGTCGGCCACAATGAGGAAGCGGTACGGCTCCTTGCGGAAGGCCTTTTCAATATCGCCGCTGGGGAAGCCGTTGATTGTGGCCTCCGTGGCCTTGGGATCATCTTTGTACGGACGCTCGCCCGAAAACGCCACTATGGCCTTATACGGACTGCGCCGCTTCTTGAGCTCGGCATCGACGGCGGTGAAATACTCCAGCGCGCGGTCGATACTGCCGGTCACGATCATGGCACGGGCCTTTCCGCCGATTTTCCCCTGCCCCGCCACCTGCGAATGGAAATGCTCCACCATGATTTCCGCCTTGCGGGCAATGGCGGTTTCGTTGCCTTCCACATAGGCGCGCAGTTTGGCCATAGCCTTTTTCTTGTCGAAAAGCGGGTCGTCCTGAATGGTTTTAGCGAGCTTGTAGTAGCTGTTGATGGGTGTGTAGTGGGCAAGCACATCCATGATGAAGCCTTCCTGAATGGCCTGCTTCATGCTGTAGAGGTGGAAGGGCTTATGCTTCACCTTGCCGTCTTCGGGATACGGCGTGCCGAAGATTTCCAGCGTTTTGTTCTTGGGCGTGGCGGTGAAGGCAAAATAGCTGGCGTTGGTCAGCATCTTCCGGCCTTCGATGAGCTTGTTCACGAGGTCTTCGATGCTGTCGTCATCGGTCTGCTCATAGCCGCCGGAAAGAGCGATGTTCATCTTGGCGGAAAGGCTCCCGCTCTGGCTGGAGTGCGCCTCGTCTATGATGATAGCGAAGGTATTGCCCTTGTGAGCGTTGCCCAGCTCTTCGAGGATGTACGGGAACTTCTGCACCGTGGTGATGATGATTTTCTTGCCGCTTTCGATGGCGCGGCGCAGATCTCCGGCGTGCTGGGCCCATGTGACCGTGTTGGACACCTGCATGAACTGCTTGATGGTATTACGAATCTGCTTGTCGAGGTTCACACGGTCGGTCACGACGATAACCGACGTGACCATATTCCGGCCGTCTTTTTCCAGCCCCACAAGCTGATGCGCAAGCCACGCGATAGAGTTCGACTTGCCGCTGCCCGCGCTGTGCTGGATGAGGTATTTCTGCCCGACGCCGTTTTCCCGTACATCGGCCAGCAGTTGGGACACCACGGCAAGCTGATGGAAGCGCGGGAAAATCTGCTTGGTGCTTTTTTTGCCCGTGTCGGGGTCGGTCTCTTCGACCACCTGCGCGTAGTTCTCGATGATATTGGCAAGGCTTTCCTTGCGCAGAATGTCTTCCCACAGGTAGGCGGTTTTCAGGCCGTTAGGATTGACGGGGTTGCCCGCGCCCTGATTCTGCCCCTTGTCGAAGGGGAGGAACCACGAGCTTTTGCCGGAAAGCTTGGTGCAGAACTTGATATTGCTGTCGTCCACGGCAAGGTGAACCATACAGCGTTTGAACTGGAAGAGCAGTTCCTTGGGGTCGCGGTCGGTCTGATACTGCTTGACGGCGTCGTGGACATTCTGCTTGGTGAGTCGGTTTTTCAGCTCGCAGGTCAGCACGGGCAGGCCGTTGATGAACACGCACAGGTCGAGGGCGAGGCGCGTCTGATCGGCAGAGTACTGGAGCTGGCGGGTGACGCTGAAAATGTTCTGCGAGAAACGCGCCTTCGCGGCCTCGTTGCGTTCGGAAGGAAGCTGGAAAAAGGCGTCGAAGCTGGCCGGACCGTGCTTGAAGCCTTTGCGGAGCACATCCACCACGCCCCGGCGTGCTATTTCGCCCTGAAGCCGGTTCAGGAACTTGGCCTTGCCGAGTTCGCTGTCCGCGCCTGCCTTGGCCCATTCCTCCGGCTGAGTCTCGCTGAGAAAGCGGAAAAGCCGCGTTTCATCGACCGCATACTCGCGGTTGTAGTCCTCGTTGCCGCCCTGTTCGTAGCCGTTGACGGAAACCAGATGCTGAACGATGAGAGACTCAAGACCGGATTCACGGGTATTGGTAGGCATGGTGAACACCTTTTAAGGAAGAGTACCTATTTCATCGAATGAAATACAATCCGAAAAAGTAAGCGGTCTATCAAAACTTCCAGAATATCCATGTATTGTTGGAAATTTCTTTTGAACTCGGCTTTTTAGTTGATCTATAGAATCCACATCAAAAAGTTTAAATATTTTCTGACAAAACTTTTTCGATTTTAGACGTTGCCATAGTTCAATTCTATATCCATGCTCTCTATACACATAAATTTTGGGGAACCAATAATCAAAATCATTCTCAAAAAAGAATACGGATAAATGATATAGTATTGTATCCGCATCGACTAGCGATTTTTTTGTTAGATATGGCTTCCTTGTATATCTAATGACAATATCACCTGAAAGCGTAAAAAGGTTAGGGGTTTGGCTCTTTGGCTTATAATACTCTTCGATAATGGAGCAATAGGCATAGAAATCAGAAAACTTTTTTTCATTCAAGATGGTTCTGTCTCTAAGAAAGTAGGTGTGGTTTACCATACTATAAATTAAGTCATATCGTTTGTAATATAGAAGAATGGCTGTAACTTCGATGAAAAGACTCCAAACAAAAAAACTTGCGAATTCCTTTTGTTCAGTAGGGTATGACATTCCAAATGTATGAGAATTATTATAAAAAGTCTCAAAAAAAGATGTTAAAAAATCATCCGTGAGTTCATCTTTTTCTATAAGAGCGTCTAGATAGTCAAAAAAGTGCCCTTTCAAAGGATGCAACTCATTAATTTTATCAAGTAATACATTTGAGTTTAGGGTAATGCTATCGCGTATAGCTAAAAAAGCTGATGAGAAATCCGCAAAAAATTGTTCATGTCGTAAAGTAGTTCTCCCCACTTTTCCCAAACTATTGCCAACAGCTTTAATTTGTTTAACCGCCAGACTTAAAGGCAGAAAATCTGTTTTCTCATCCTCTAGCCAGGACGGCATTTTGCCAAGTGCAGGTCTTTTGTTTTCAGGTTTTCTGTATAGATGCCTAAGCAGGCTTTCATAGCCCGCTTCATACGTATCGTCATCTGACATATCAATATAAATTCTAGACTTGATAAACGTAGGGGCGCACGCATCACTTCCGCCCTCTTCAATCAACACAGGAATAAATTTTTCCTGAGTAGATTTTCCATAGACCTCAGGAGAAATAATCGTTGCCTCATCTCCTACCCCACCAAGTCTTTCATCAGCTTTGGCCTTGTAGGCCCGGCTACAGATAATAAGAACATTTTTTATCTGTTCGGAGGAAACAGACTGTTCCATAAAAACGTATTTATCCTGTCCCGGCTTTAAATCCCAAAGGTCAACAGTCACTTGAACTCCATCATTCATAAGGCGTTCAGCGAGTTCTTTGACTTTTTCCTTGTCACTCCATGCATAGGAAATAAAAACGGAAGGATGTTCTGCAGTCATAATACGCTCCAACTTATAAATCAAAGACAGACAATTTTCCCCGTCACAACATCAGAAATAATTCTTGTTTTATACTCCTGTAGCGTAAAAATTTCCTTTTCAATTATCTTTGTTTTAACTCGGTAGGCAGCATGAATCGCCTCGACTTTTTCTACAATTTCCCTCTGCTCTTGAACAGGAGGATAAACTGTGTATGCACTATAGAAGTGAGAATTTGACAAATTCTGAAGGCCAACTGTCATTCCATTGGATAAGCTCGCATATATGCGGCATGCCTCCGGAGTATGGTAAAGATACTCGTAGTATTTCGTAACACCTTCCAGTTTGAATTTGAAAACTCCATAATGGAAGGTAACTATCCCTCGATAACCAGAACTGAAAAACACTCCGAGATGAGCTTTAAATCTATTTACTACCAAGTCACCGGGAAGCACAAGTTTCCAATTCTCGTAAGACGACGTATGAAGTAACCGTTCCGTCATATCTTCATAAGGAATTACGCCATCTTGTTGGGAAAGCGATAATACCGTTTCAGGAGCGGAATAGTCTCTTGTTTCTTCCTCCCATAAGCGATGATTGAGTATAACCTGCCAATGCGCAGGAATCACTCCGATATAATCCACGCCGCTGTCTTTCATGGGCGTGTGAGGATCAAGACCCTTGGTGACGGCCTGATTGATGACATTCTGCTTCTTTTCGTTCAGCAGTTCAATCTGGCGTTCCTTGAGCTTGATGAGCCTGTCTATCTTCGTGCACTTGGCATCGAGGAAGCGGACTATAGCATCCTGCTCCTCACGGGGAGGAAGAAAAAGATCGAGTTGTTTTAAATCGTCATAATCAGAATCCCATTGGCCAACCCGTATTCCATAAGAAATCCTGTTATAATATGTTTTAAACAAAGGAGAACGAAGGAGGTAATTTAAATACCTAGTATTTATTTCCTTCGTTATTTTACAAACTATATATGCAGGACTAACAATTCCTTCAAACTCAGAAATGCCAAGAGAACCTTGCCAAAGCTTCATTTTGTTTATGACAAGATAATCTTTATTGACATATTTGTAGTTTGAAGTGTCTTCACTTTCACTATTATGATTGTCATCACGAGAATTTTTTATGATGACACCAAACTCTCTATAAACCGACAGCAATTCCAAGTCTTGACGCTGCCCTCGTCTTTCGTTGGATTCTTTAGTAAGCTCTCGCAGCTTGGTTTTTCTCCAATGAGCTGGAATCTTTCCCAGCCAGTCATACCCGCTTTCCTTATATTCCTCATACGCCCGCATAGCTATTCCCCCAGAATGTCGGCCAGCAGGCCCGCGCTTTCTTCTTCCAGGCGGCGCAGGTCGGCGGAAATCTCTTCCAGTGTGCGGAGCTGGACGGGCTTATAGAAATACTTGGTGAAGCTGAGTTCGTAGCCGATAAGCGTCTTTTCCTCGTCCACCCAGGCGTCGGGCGCAAAAGGCAGAACTTCCTTCTCCATAAAGGCTTCGATGCCGCCGGGGTACAGAAGCGGAACCTGCTCGGTGTCGGTCAGCTCCTTGTCGGGCTTCATGCGGCCCTTCTTGTCCTTGACGGGCTGGCCGTTCTCATCGCGCTGGGGCTGGAGAACGGTTATCTTCCAGTAGCCGAACTCCTTCGCATCGAAAATCTTGCTGTATTCGTTCTCTTCAAACGCAGTGTAGAGCTCCACTATCTGCTGGCGCAGGGCCGCCGTCAGCTCGCAGTTCTTTTCACCAAGATTCTTGCGCAAGGGCGACTTCAGGCCCGTGGCGTCGATAAGCTGTATTTTGCCGCGCCGCTCTTCGGGCTTGCGGTTCGACAGTATCCAGATGAACGTGCCTATGCCGGTGTTGTAGAACATCTTTTCCGGCAGGGCGATAATGGCTTCCACGTAATCGTTCTCTATCATGAAGCGGCGGGCGTTGCTTTCGCCCTGTCCGGCATCGCCGGTGAACAGCGAAGAACCGTTATGCACCTCGGCAATGCGGCTGCCGAGTTCGGTGTCGTGCTTCATTTTGGAAATATTGTTCAGCAGGAAGAGCATCTGCCCGTCGCTCACGCGGGGAATCATGCCGAACTCGGAGTCCCCGCCGTGCGTGGTGACAAAGCGCGGGTCGAGAATCTCCTTCTTGCCGCCCATCTTTTCGGCGTCCACCTTCCACGACTTGCCGTAGGGCGGGTTGGAAAGCATGAAGTCGAAGCAATGAGAGGGGAAGCCGTCTATCGAAAGCGTAGAGCCGAAGGCGATGTGCTCCGCCTGCTCGCCGTCGCCTTTCAGCAGAAGGTCGGCCTTAGTGATGGCGTAGGTCTCGGGGTTCACTTCCTGCCCGAAAAGGTGAATGGAGACCTTCTTGCCCTGCGCTTCGGCCAGCTCGTGCAGGCGGGCTTCCGCCACGGTGAGCATACCGCCCGTGCCGCTTGCGCCGTCGTAGCAGGAATAGGTGGCGTCTTTGATCTTGCCGGCAATGGGCACGAAGATGAGGTCGGCCATCAGGTTCACCACGTCGCGCGGGTGAAGTGTTCGCCGGCCTCCTGATTGTTCTCTTCGTTGAAGCGGCGGATGAGTTCTTCGAAGATCATGCCCATGCTGTGATTGTCCAGCGCGGGCAGGCGTTCGGAGCCGTCGTCGTTCAGCACAGGCAAGGGGCTGAGATTGATGGACGGATCCACAAATTTCTCGATGACAGCGCCAAGGATGTCCGCCTCGACCATGGTGGCTATCTGGTTGCGGAACTTGAACTTGTCGAGGATTTCCTGAACGTTTTCCGAGAAGCCGTCGAGGTAGGCGATGAAATCCGCCTTGAGCTGCTGGGCCTTGGCGCGGGAAGTCAGGTCTTTGAGGCGGAAGGGAGAAGAATTGCAGAATGCCTGCCCGGCGGCGTTGCAGAGTGCGGGCGTCTGCTTGGCTATCTGGGCCTCGTCCAGCATCTTCTTCATGGCGAGGACGGCTTCCTTGGAGTCTTCCAGCACTGCGTCGAGGCGGCGGATAACCGTCATGGGCAGGATGACATCGCGGTATTTGCCGCGGGTGTACACGTCGCGCAGACAGTCGTCGGCAATATTCCAGATGAAGTTGACAATCTGATTATGCTGGTGGGCGTTCATGGAAGCTCCGGGAAAGGTATTTTCTGCGGGGAAGTTTACTGCAAAAGGACAAGGCAATTCAAGCGGGGAGTGCGGGGCTGGCTGGATGTTTCAAGGGGAAGACTTGGGGCTAAAAAGAGCAAAGATAAAACTCCCCGCTGAACTCATGTCCGGCGGGGAGCTTACGTTTAATCGGCCTATGCGAGAAGCCAGTTCAGCGCGTTGGTTTTCTGAATGCCTTCGTAATCCATTTCGCCGAACAGGGTGTCGAGGGTCAGCAGGTACTTGGGGTAGTTGTCTTTGATTTTCTGGAGCGGGGCGAGTTCGCGGCGAAGCACGTTCTCATCGAGCGTTGTTTCGGAGACCTGATAGTATTCCAGCTTGCCGTCCTTCATGGCTACGAAATCGACTTCGCCGTCCGGCCCAAGCTGGCCCACATAAACCTCATATCCGCGCCGTTTAAGTTCGAGATACACGATGTTCTCAAGGATATGTCCGATGTCGGACTCCTTGCCCTTCACCAGCATATTTCTCATGCCGATGTCGGCCACATAGTATTTGTTCATCGTGGTAAGGAATTCCTTACCTTTAATATTGTAGCGGCGAGCCTCGTAGAACATCAGGCTTTCGGTCAGCCCGCGTAGGTAGCGATCGACAGTTTTAGCATCGATCTTGCGGTGATTCGAGGTCATGGTGTTGGCGATGGTCGTAGGCGAGGTGCGGTTACCGATATTGTGCATCACAAACTTCGTGATGGATTCCAGCATATTGGCGTCGGCAATGTTGTAGCGTTTCACGATGTCGTTGAGCAGGATGCTTTCGTAAATCGAGCGCATGTACTCGCGGGCATCCATCATGCCGTACTGATAGCGGAGTACGTAAGGAAATGACCCGACTGTGAGGTACAGATTGAATTTTTCCTGGTCCGAAAGAGACTGCCGTTCTTCGCTGAGACCTTCACAGAACTCCTTAAAGGAGAGAGGCATCATGGAGAGTTCGACGTAGCGCCCCGTGAGCAACGTCGCCAGCTCGCCAGACATGAAATAGGCGTTAGAACCAGTGAGGTAGAGGTCGCAGTTATCCTTGAGGAAGAGGCTGTCCACGGCTTTCTGATATTGAGAGACGTGCTGAATTTCATCCAGAAAAATGTAGTTTTTCCGGTCGGGAAGGAGTCGCTCCGCTATGTGGCGATAGAGCGATTTGTAGTCGAGCAGGTCTTCGTATTCAATGCTCTCAAAATTGATGCTGATGATTTGTGCCGGCGAAACTCCGTTCGCCTGGAGATATTCCTGGAAGATCGCAAAGAGCGTGGACTTGCCGCAGCGGCGGACGCCAGACACGACCTTGATGATCTGTTTGTCTTTCTGTCTGATAAGCCAGTCCAGATATTCAGAACGGTTGATGAAGCTCATGCCTAACCTCCTTGCTCGAAGAGATGTTAGGAGATTTTTTGGTGTTTTTCAAGAAAAACGGATTGCATTCCGATTTTTTTATTTTTACTGAGAAAAAACGGAAATTTCAGAAATTAAAAAGGGTTATTTTTCGAGAGCAAAGAACATCCCTCTCCATGCGAGAAACGCAGTGCCGAGCATGGCGGGAGTCTGAGGGCTGGCCCTCGGCAGGATGAGTTGTGCGTGTCACAACTACCATCCTGCCACGAAGAACCCGCCACGCGAGGAGGAAAGAAAGTTATTCCTGAATGAATCCGTGTTATGTAAAAACTGATTCAGCATATTGGTGTTACACGTGCTTCAAAGATCGAGTTAAAAAACAGCTTAAAAATGCGATGAAAATTGCTGGGGAAATATGGAGAAGCGAAGCAAAATTTTCTTAATAAACATGGTCTCCAAAGCCCCTTGCTAGCTTGTTTCCTTTGCGTGTAATCTCATGAAAAGACTCCAAACAACAAACTCAACCGACCTCATTTCAACAGGAAACTGCAAAGATATGCGTATCGAGACTCGAAATTTCTGCTGGGGCATGGATTCCGATGATGTCGAAGAAGGCTTCGTTATACCCTTCTGTCCCGGCGTTCAGCAGGGAATGGACGGCGTTATCATTGAGACGAAATGCGTGCCGGAAAGTGAGTACACCTTAGGGCATCCTCCTCAGGAAACAGCATGGTTCAATCTGTGGTTCAGCTTTACCGACAGCCATGGCTTACCCCTCTTAACCGAAGAGCTTGCTCTGGAATTCAACTACACTTGGGAAGAAGTAACATATTTTCAAGGCAGATTGGATCACTTTGAAAAGAAAGGGCTTGTCGAATTTGGAGGCATCGAGCCTTTTGGCTGGCTGAAAGCTCACGCTTCAAAAGATATGATTCGTGCAGAGTTCCATTTTGACGCATCGTACTATCTTAGCCCTGAGCCGATCTTCGGTGGTGACTTCTGGTTTTCGGTAGATATGACACGGCAGGAATTCTTCGCTTTCACCAAGGGCGTTATCGATGAAACACTGATGGCCTGTAATCCAGATATCGAACATGGAGATATACGCTGGAAACCCAGCTCCACTCTATGGAGCAAAAGGTTTATGACGCAAGAGGAGACGTGCCCTTTTGAGAACTGGGGGAATGAGCTGTTTAGAAATATCAGAGAAATAAAAACACCCTCAGAACTTCTTTCTTTGTTCACACGTTATCCTGATCTGCCAGCCGTAGATCAGCATGGCCGGACACTTCTTATGGCGGCATCTGCGCAATGCCTAAATCCTATGGTCATCCGCTTCCTTGCCAAAGATGTCGACGTTAATGCCTATGCTAAGTCGGGACACACTGCCTTGAGCCTTGCGCTCCGCTATGGCAAGTCTCCGGAGGTCGTTGCAGAACTGCTCAAGCTCGGCGCAGATGCCGGACATATCCTTCCCGACGGAGCTACGCTCTATACTCAGGCCGCACTCAACGAACGCGGCCATGAACTGCTGAAAGTTATGCCGCGCTGGAAGGCTCGCGTTGATGTCAATACCCCAGATAAACACGGACGTACCCCGTTGCATCATGCGGCGCTGTTTGGACTCAATAGCGATATTTTCCAAGCCTTGCTCGACTACCGGGCCAATCCGAATAGCCGAGATAACGCTGGGAGGACTCCACTTCATGAGGTGGCAAGGTGTACTTGGTATCCTCGTGCGGCCTATGTACTTCTGAAAGCAGACGCGGATATCGATGCACGCGATATCAGGGGAAGAACGCCTCTTATGGAGTCTGCTATCCGAGGCGATGGCCAGCCCTATATGATGCGTATACTCCGAGTCAACGGCGCGGACTTGTATGCCAAGGACAACGACGGATTGACCGCCGCCGACCTTGCCGAACAAAATGGAAATAAGGCAATCGCCGAAGAACTGCGACTCTTTATGAAAGAATGACCTACGGAATCGTTTGGCACTCTATCACGATATGAAATAACGATATGTCACCAGCCGTTCACGCCATGGGTTTGCCGTGGCAGGATGGTAGTTGTTAAACAAGCAACTCCTCCTGCCAAAGGCTTCGCCTCTGGACTCCCCAATGGAGCAATCGGCGCGTTGCTTCTCTCGCTTCAGAAAAAGCAGAAGTGAGGCTGTGTTTCGCCTCCTTTTGAGTGAAGATTTAAACGCAGAACAGCGCGGAGTTCGTCCCGGAATTTCAGGTGATTCCGTTTCAGAACTTCGCGCCGTTCGATCACTAGTTTGCTGTTTAGCTGAGCCAGATCCTCAGCATATCCATCCCATCAAAGCCGTGGATACGCATCTGTTCGCGCTCGCTTTCCGTCCAGCCAGTATTGCAGATAGTGAGCTGGGGATAGCCCTCGTTTACACTCTCAGAGCTCTCGGCAGGAGTGTAGATTCTCATCTCATCCGAAGAATCTTTGTTCATTCTGTTTCTCCTTTTCATTTCGCAGCACGCTTCAGTTCGTCCAGATAATCAGCCCATTCCTGCATCATACGGCGGCGTTCGGGCAGGTATTCCGCATAGTTGTACGCGGCTCGAACTTCATTTCGTTCGCCGTGGGCAAGTTGGCGTTCTATCCAATCGGAGTTGTATCCCAGCTCGTTCAGAAGCGTGGATGCAATCGAGCGGAAGCCGTGAACGCTCATCTCGTGCTTCTCGTATCCCATCCTTCGCAGAGCGTTGAGCATGGTAGCGTCGGAAATAGGTCTCACACTGGAACGGATGGAGGGAAAGAGAAACTTCTCGCCTCCGGAGAACTTTCGTAGCTCTTCCAGAATAGCTACGGCCTGACGGGATAACGGGACAATATGCGTTTCCCGCATCTTCATACGTTCAGCTGGGATGCGCCATTCCGCTTTCTCGAAATCGAACTCTTTCCATTCGGCGGCTCTCAGTTCTGTCGGCCTCGTGAACACCAGAGGAGCGAGCTTCAGCGCACAGACGAGCGGGAAGTAGCCGTCGTATTCGTCGATTTCACTAAGTAGCTGTCCGACCTTTTTCGGATCAGTTATCGTGGCGCGATGCGTGACTTTTCGCGGATGCAATACACCGCGCATACCGTCTGCGATGTTGTACTTCGCCTTCCCGAGAATCTCGGCGTAGCGGAACACCTGACTGACAATCTGTACTACCCTGCGAGAGGTTTCGTGATGCCCCTTATCTTCCAGAGGTTTCACGAATGCAAGCAGGTCTGCCTTTTCCAGCTTGCGGATAGGCCGTTTGCCGATGACAGGGAAGATGTATGTTTCGAGCCGATACATGACAGTATTCCGATGCTTCTCGGAAAACGCGCTCATGCGGATGCGATGCCATTCTCTGGCGATATTCTCGAAGGATTCACGCTCTTCGGCTCGGCGTTCTTCCTTCTGTTTCTTCTTTTGTTCGGAAGGGTCGATACCTTTGTCGAGCAGAACTTTGGCC
>JAZQMJ010000039.1:0-2116 GCA_045543435.1 Mailhella sp. | reverse complement strand
CATGGCTACGATCCGACTTATCGAGAACGGGGAAGGGGCTAAGGCTCTGGATTTTCTTCGAGCCGCCATGGACGGAGCAGTCCTTTCTTCGAAACACGCCGCGCTTCATTTCATGAAGGCGCAGGCTTTGTGGCTGGAAGGCCGCACCGCCGAGGCCGAAGCGGCAAAGGACGAATATCTTTTCCTGAAAGGGAACAGCGCGGAGAATGACGCATGAGTTTCGAGGATAAGGCCGCTCGCGGCGTAGGATTCATGACGCGCAATAACGACCTTGCCATGGTCGCGCTCCTGGTGATGGTCATCACGCTTATGATCGTCCCTCTTCCGACGTGGCTGGTGGATACGCTCATCGGCGTGAACATGACGCTGTCTTTCCTCATGCTCATGATGTCCATGTATGTGAAGACGGCGCTGGATTTCTCCTCCTTCCCCACCATGCTCCTGTTCACCACGCTGTTCCGCGTGGGCCTGAACATCACCACCACGCGTCTTATCCTGCTCCAGGCCGACGCCGGCGAGATCATCTATACCTTCGGCGACTTCGCCCTCGGCGGCAACTTTGTCGTGGGCGCTGTGGTCTTCCTCATCCTGACCATCGTCCAGTTCCTCGTCATCGCCAAGGGCGCCGAGCGCGTGGCTGAAGTCGGCGCGCGCTTCACGCTGGACGCCATGCCCGGCAAGCAGATGTCCATCGACGCCGACCTGCGCGCCGGCGTCATCGACCAGGACGAAGCCCAGAGGCGGCGCAACAACGTCCAGCTCGAAAGCCAGATGTACGGCGCCATGGACGGCGCCATGAAGTTCGTGAAGGGCGACAGCATAGCCGGCATGATCATCGCCGTGGTCAACATCGTTGGCGGCACTATCATCGGCATCACCCAGCGCGGCATTTCCGCCGGCGAAGCCCTGCACATCTACGGCATCCTCACCATCGGCGACGGCCTCGTCTCCCAGATACCGTCCCTGCTCGTGTCCATCTCCGCCGGCATCCTCATCACCCGCTCCGGCGACAGCGGCGACAACGTGGGCGCACAGGTCGGCAAGCAGTTCTTCGGCCAGCCCAAGGCCCTGCAGATGTCCGGCGTTCTCATCTTCCTCTTCGCGCTCATCCCCGGCTTCCCCAAGCCCCAGCTCTTCACTCTGGCCCTTGCTGTGGCCGGCTTCGGCTACATGCTCAAGCGCATGAACTCCGCCGAGGAAAAGACGGACGGCAAGGCCGAACTCATGCAGTCCCTTGCCCCTGCGGCGGAAAAGAAGAAGGTGCGCAGGAGTGCCGGCCCGCAGGACGAGTTCTCGCCCACCATCCCCATCATCCTCGACATCTCGCCCGCCATCGGCGAATCCATGGACTACGAGGCCCTCAACGAAGAGCTCGCCAGCCTGCGCCGCGCCCTGTACTTCGACCTCGGCGTTCCGTTCCCCGGCATCAACATACGCCCGAACCCCACGCTTCCCCCTCTGGGCTATCTGCTCAACCTCAATGAGATACCCATGGCCCGCGGCAAGCTCGAGAAGGACATGGTCATCGTCCGCGAGAAGAAGGGCAACCTGCTGATGCTCGGCGTGAAGTATCTCGAAGGCGAGCCCTTCCTGCCCGATGTCGAACCGCTCTGGGTGGCGAAGGAAGAAATGGCGCGCCTTGAGAGCGCGGGCTTCTCCTGCATGAACCATGCGCGCATCCTCGCCTACCACCTTTCGCTCATCCTTTCCCGCCACGCTTCCACCTTCCTCGGCCTGCAGGAGACCAAGTACCTGCTCGACCGCATGGAAGAGCGCGCTCCCGACCTGGTGCGTGAAGCCACGCGCCTGCTTCCTGTCCAGCGCATAGCCGAGATATTCCAGCGTCTTGTGCAGGAGCAGATTTCCATACGCGACCTGCGCACCATTCTCGAGGCGCTCATCGAGTGGAGCGCGAAGGAGAAGGACGTGGTCATGCTCACCGAGTATGTGCGCGGTGCGCTCAAGCGGCAGATAAGCTACATGTACTCGCGCGGGCAGAACATGCTCCCCGCCATCCTCATGGATCCGGCTTTGGAAGAGACTATCCGAAAGGCTGTGCGCCAGACTTCGGCAGGCGCCTTCCTTTCGCTCGATCCCGGGCCCTCCCAGCCCATCA
>JAZQMJ010000038.1:0-1822 GCA_045543435.1 Mailhella sp. | reverse complement strand
TTTGTACATGGCGAGGAAGCTGCCGACGTCGGGCAGGGGGCCTTCAGGAGAAGGGCAGACCTTGTCGGGATGCGTGGCAAGGAAGAGCACCTCGGGATTATTTTCCAGCAGGATGGCGGAACGGGAAAGCTTTTCGTAGGTGAGCTCGGTATCGTAGGCGAGGATGACTGCCTGAGCGCCTTCTTCCTGCTGCTTCAGTTCGGGCATGCGCTTGGCGAGGTCGTTCTGGAAGTCGCGGTTGCCCACGATATAGGCGGTATGTATGCCGTTTTCCTTGAGGAAGCCGACAAGGGGAGTGGTGGGGGAGAGGATGAGATCCAGCGTGGCCGGAATACCCATGCCGTTCAGGCGCTTGACATACGTGTCGGGCGACTTGGACGTATTATTGCTGAGGAAATAGAAGTCGAGAGTATCCCAGTACTTCTTGATGAAATCGACAGCTCCGGTGATGGGTATGCTGCCCAGGTAAACGGTGCCGTCCATGTCCAGAACGACACAGCGCTTTTCCGAGATCTTCATATTTTCTTCTCCCGAGGAAAGGGTTCTAATATCCTTTAATGGTATACCCCTTTCACTTTCAAGTGCAAGCACTCACAAGCATCATTTTAATATGCTTTCAACCTATTGCACTCTTTGATTTTTTGCAGGCTCTTGACGCAGACAGCATAAGGGGATAAAGAAAAAATAATTTTCGATTTATGCCAATTCGTTTCCGACGCTTTTCGGAAATGAACATTTTGCCGAAAAAAGGGCAGGGAGGCAGTGTGAAACACACGACTGTAGTCATCATAGGCGGCGGCGCCACGGGCATAGGCATCCTGCGCGACCTCAGCATGCGTGGCGTGAAGGCCATTCTGCTGGAACAGGGCGGCATCGCTTCCGGTGCCAGTTCCCGCTATCATGGCCTGCTGCACAGCGGCGGCCGCTATGCGGTGAAAGATAATGAAGCGGCCAAAGAGTGCATCGAAGAAAATATGATCCTTCGCCGCATCGGCAAAGAATGCGTTGAAGAATCCGAAGGTTTCTTCGTCCTCACTCAGCAGGATGATCCCGACTTCGAAAAGCCCTGGGTGGAAGCCTGTGGCAGAGCCGGCATCAAGGCCGAACAGGTCGACGTGAAGGAAGCCCTTCGCCTCGAGCCTGCCCTCGACCCGACCATCCGCTCCGTGTACCGCGTGCCGGACTCCAGCGTGGACGGTTTCCGCCTCGTGTGGCACAACGCCATGTCTGCACGCCGCTACGGCGGCGAGATGCTCACTCACCACGAAGTCGTCGCCATCGAACAGGAAGCCGGCAGAGTGAAGGGTGTACGCGCCCGCAACCTCATGACCGGTGAAGAAGTCCGCATCTCCTGCGACATGGTCGTGAACGCCGCGGGCTCCTGGGCCGCCAAAATCGTGGAACTCGTGGGCCTCGAAGTGGGCGTCCAGCCCGACCGCGGCACTCTCAACGCCCTCAACCATCGCTTCACGTCCCGCATCATCACCCGCCTGCAACAGAGCTCCGACGGCGACATATTCGTGCCGCATGGCTCCATCACCATCCTCGGCACCACCTCCTTCCATGCTGACAGACCTGATGCCCACGACGTGCCTACCGCCGATATCCTGAAGCTCCTCGACATCGGCGAAGTGCTCATCCCCAATCTGCGCAGCTACCGCATCCTCCGCGCCTTTGCCGGCACCCGCCCGCTCTATGTGCCTAAGGGTGCGCCCGCCGGTCGCGGTGCCAGCCGCGGCTTCCATGTTTCCGACCATGCCGAAGAGGGCCTGGAGGGTATGGTGTCCATCTTCGGCGGCAAGTTCACCACCTACCGCCTGAT
>JAZQMJ010000037.1:0-3787 GCA_045543435.1 Mailhella sp. | reverse complement strand
GATACCATGATGGCAGAAGGCCAGAACGACACCCGCGATACTGCTCCTGCCGGTATCCGTTTGCTCAGCCGTGCGCTGGAAACTACCGCTGGTCCTGAAGCCATCGAAGCTGTGAACGAAGTGTCCCGCGCGGCCGTCACCGCCGGTGTGCAGAACACCGCTCTGCGCATCGCCGACGCCGCTTCCAACACCGTCATCGGTCATCTGAGCCTCAGCCAGCACGACGGTTCCAAGTCCATCCACGCCGACGGCGCTGACTTCTGGGCCGCTCCCATGTACGGCAACCTGTACACCGGCGGCATGGCCGTCTCCGGCTCCTCAGTGCGGAGCCAGTTCGGCGGCCTCGCTCTCGGCGCGGACTTCGAAGCCTGCCAGCTCTTCGACGGCAAGTTCCGCCTCGGTGCGGCGATCAACGGCGGAGGCGGCCAGTCCGAGACCCGTGGCACTGCCTCCAGCACCCAGAACGACTACGGATTCGGCGGCCTGAACCTCTATGCCGGCTGGAACAGGGACGCTCTCAACATCATAGCCTCCCTCGGCTACGGATTCGGAAACCATGACATCGAAATGGGCCTGCCTTCCAGCATGCAGATGGATTCTGCCAAGACCAATTTCGACACTTCCGTGTTCACGGCCGACCTGCGCGCAGAATACCAGCTCAAAACCGCCTGGCTGGACCTCCTGCCCCATGCGGGCGTCCGCTATACGGCTCTGAAAACCGAAGCATACGACCTCAAGTCCGGCGGCGCCAAGCTCACCAACGTGAAAGGCGACACCCAGAACATCGTGCAGTTCCCCGTGGGCCTGACCCTCAGCAGAGACTTCGAATGTTCCGGCTGGACGGTGAAGCCCATGGCCGACATTTCCGTCATCCCCGCCGCCGGCGAAAAGGACGCGTTCACCAAGGTGCGATTCTCCGGCCTCGACGCATGGGACAGCGTGAACAGCCGCATCATGGACAGCATGAGCTGGGCCGGCACTGTGGGCATACAGGCGGAAAAGGGCAATATGACCTTCGGCCTGAACTACGGCATCCTTGCCTCCTCCAACGAAACGGACCAGAACATACAGGTCAAATTCGGCTGGAAGTTCTAACTAAAAAACACTGCAAAAAAGAAAAGCCCGGAATCTCAAAAGAGAAACCGGGCTTTCCAATCAAAAAGCTTTGAAAGATGGGATGGGGGTGCGGGGGAAGGGAAGAAAATCTTTCTCGAAAGTTTTCTTCCCTTCCCCCGCAAACTCCTCCTCTCTCCCCTCCTGCTACAGCGACTGCATGGGGTCGCGGCCGAGGAACTTGTTGAGCAGGAAGAGCGGGATGATAACAGACAGGATGAGGATAGCGCCGTAGGCGGAGGCGGGGCCGAAGTCGCCGGAGCCTATGTACTGGAACACCTGCACGGTCATGGTGGACCACGGGCCGTAGTAGAGCACGATGGTGGAGCTCAGTTCGGCGAGGGTGGTCACCCACATGATGATAGCGCCGGAGATGATGCCGGGCAGCATGACGGGCACCACGACCTTCATGAAGGAACGCAGGGGCGGCACACCGAGGTTGATGGAGGCTTCTTCCACAGAGGCGTCTATCTGGTGCAGGAGGGCCGAGGTGGTCTTCACCGAGAACGGCGTCTTACGCACGAAGTAGGCCAGCACGAGGATGACCCAGGTGCCGGTGAGCACCACGGGGCCGGTATTGTAGGTAGCGGCAAGGGCGATACCGAGAACGGAACCGGCGATGACGAGCGGCAGCATCATGACGAGGTCGAGCGTATAGCCGGACCAGCCGCGGCGGCGCACCACGATATAGCTCACGGCCATGCCGAAGAACATGCCGATGACAGTGGCCAGCGTGGACAGGAAGAAGGAGTTCAGGATGGGCCTCGGCGCCGCCTGCAGGGCGATGGCGAGGTTATCGAGGCTGAACTGCCCGTAGTACATCACGGGGCCGTTGGTCTTGGTCACGGCGGCCACGAGCACCACGAGGAAGGGTGCCAGCGAAACGAAGACGAGGCCGGCGCAGTACAGCCAGGCGAAGCGGGTCTTCCACTTGGAGAGGGGCAGGATCTCCGGCGGACGCAGGGCGGACATGGAGTAGCTCTTACGCTCCACGAAGAGCTTCTGCAGGATGGTGAGGGCCAGCGTGATGATGACCAGCACAGTACTGAGCGCACCAGCCATGGAGGGGTTGCCGCCCATCTCGCTCACGAATTCGCTGTAGGCCTGCTCGGCAAGCACCTTGTAGTCGTTGCCGATGATGGTGGGCACACCGAAGTTCTCGATGGACATGCAGAACACGATGAGAGCGCCGGAGGCGATGGAAGGCGTGACCACAGGCAGGGTCACGGTGCGGAACACGCGCCACGGCGAAGCGCCAAGGTTGCGGGCCGACTCTTCCAGCGAACGGTCGACGGAGTTGATGGCCGCCGAAACCATGAGGAAGACGAAGGGGAAGAACTGCAGGGTATAGACCAGCACCACGCCCTGCCAGCCGTAGATGCTGGGGGTGTTCAGGCCGATGGAGTGGAAGAACTGCGTGAGTATGCCGTTGCGGCCGAGGAGCAGGAGCCACGCTTCCGCGCCGATGAAGGTGGGCAGGATGAGCGGCAGAGTGCCCAGCGTCTTCAGGATATTGGCATGGGGCAGCTTGTAGCGCGTGGTCAGGAAGGCGAAGGGCACGCCGATGATGACCGAGAACACCGTGGCAAGCGCGCTGAGGAAGAAGCTGTTCCACAGGCAGCGGCGGTAGAACTTGGTGGTGAACACGTCGAGGTAGTTGCCCCACGTGAATTCACCCGTATCGGCGGAAAGGAGGCTGGCCTGGAAGATGGAGCCCATGGGGTACACCACCAGCAGGAACAGCACCACTATCGCCATGAGGAACACCATGTTCCAGACGGAAAAGATGCGGAACCTTCTCATTTGCGTACCGTCACAGGACTTTCAGGAGCGAAGCTCAGGGCAATGCTGTCGCCGGGGTTCAGCATGCGGCCGCGGTTCACGGAAGGCATGTCCACACGCAGGGTGCGGCCAAGGGCTTCCACCTGATAGACGATGCTGTCGCCAAGGAACATGCGTTCGCGCACCACGCCGGGGAACACGTTCACGGAATCGGCAGTAGCAGGCTCTATCCAGTCCGGACGGAGCATGATGGGCAGGGTCTCGCCGGCTTCGGCCTTCTCGGTGCGGAAGGAGAATTCCACACCGCCGCAGACAGCCCTGGCCATGCCGGACTCGGCATCGAAGGCAGTGCACTTGGTCTCGACGATGTTGCAGGAGCCCATAAATTCGGCGGTGAAGCGGTTGGCCGGGTTGAAGTAGATGTCGGCCGGGGAAGCCACCTGCTGGAGATGGCCGGCGTAGAAGATGGCGATGCGGTCGGAAACGGCCATAGCCTCTTCCTGGTCGTGAGTCACATACACCGTGGTGATGCCGAGATTCTGCTGGATGCGGCGTATCTCTTCGCGCATGGAGACGCGGAGCTTGGCATCGAGGTTGGAGAGAGGTTCGTCGCAGAGGAGCACGCGGGGGCGAATGACCAGAGCGCGGGCCAGGGCCACGCGCTGCTGCTGGCCGCCGGAAAGCTGGCGGGGGTAGCGGCTGGCGAGGTCGCCGAGCTGGACGGATTCAAGGATATCCTTCACGCGGTCCTTCACTTCCTTGCCCTTGATGCCGCGGGCGCGCAGGCCGTAGGCCACGTTCTCTTCCACGCTGAGGTGCGGGAAAAGGGCGTAGTTCTGGAACACCATGCCGGTGTCGCGCTTATGGGCAGGCAGGTGCAGGATGGATTCGC
>JAZQMJ010000036.1:0-7142 GCA_045543435.1 Mailhella sp. | reverse complement strand
CCCACGGCGGCCAATGCCGTGCTCAACGTGGAGAACGGTGTCATCGTCGATATCGGCGGCGGCACCACCGGCCTTTCCATCCTCGAGAACGGCAAGGTCACCTATGTGGCTGACGAACCCACCGGCGGTACGCACCTCACTCTCGTCCTTGCCGGCAACTACGGCGTGAGCTTCGAAGAAGCGGAGAAGATCAAGAAGGATCCTGCCCGCCAGCGCGAAGTCTTCACCGTGGTGAAGCCCGTCATCGAGAAGATGGCGTCCATCATCAACAGCCATATCCGCGGCCGCAACGTTTCCGACATCTACCTCGTCGGCGGCACCTGCTGTCTTAAGGATATGGAAAAGATCATCGCCAAGGAAACGGGCAAGCCTGTGTGCAAGCCCTCCAACCCCTTCCTCGTCACGCCGCTGGGCATCGCGCTCAACTGCGTGAAGAAGGACTGAGAATTTCGGAGCAGCGGCATGGATATGTCGGAACTGGTCAGCGCCGTCGTGAAGGAAGTGCTGGAACGCATGGAAGCCCGCAAGGCCCTTCCCTGTGTTTTCGTGCTCGCCAAGCGTGAGCCCGCTCTTGAGGAGCGTGTGAGACCTCTGGTCGAGCCGTATTTCCCCGAGGGGGTCGATCTCGTCTTCTTCGGCGAAGATCTGGCCGGCCGTACGCCTGCGAAGCATATCCTGCCTCATCTCTGCTGCTCGTCCATGGCTGATCTTGCGGCTGGCCGGGTGAGTTCCCGCACTCTGGAGACTGTGCTTTCCCTGCTCCTCAAGGGCGTCAGTGTGGAAGTGCTGGAGTTCGGCTACCGCGGCTATGCCGATACTGCGCCCGGCGCACTGTACGATCTGTACGTCGGCTATGAAAAGACTCTCGCCTCTTACGGGCTCAAGGAATTCAAGGCGAAGCTGCCCGAGTCCATCCGTGTGCGCGAGAAGCTCATCACTGCCCCGATGGTCGAAAAGTACGGCAAGGAAGGCTACCGCAACATGGTCGTGCCTGCCGATGCCACTGTCACGCCCCTCGCGGCGGAAACTGCGGATGCCCTCAAGGTGGGCATCCTGAAAAAGCTATAAGGGATACGGATGTTCATTGGTGTTGTTATAGGCAACGTGTGGGCGACCAAGAAGGACGATCAGCTGAACGGCATGAAGCTCATGGTCGTGCAGCGCATCGACCCCGCTGACGGCAAGCGTCACGAAAGCATCGTCGCCGCCGACCGCGTCGGTGCCGGCATCGGCGAACAGGTCTTGGTCGTCACTGGCAGTTCTGCCCGTATGGCACTTGCGTCCCCTGATATCCCCATGGACGCCGCCATCGTCGGCATCCTTGACGAAGTGGAGATAAACCTGACCAAGGGTTTGTAATATATGGATAGTCTGGGAATCGTGGAAGTTGCGAGCATCGCCTCCGGCGCAGAACTCGCAGACGGCATGGTCAAGGTGGCCAACGTGGATCTGCTCCGCGCCGCGCCCCTCTGCTCCGGCCGCTTCCTCATCTATGTTTCGGGCGACCGCGAAGCCGTGCAGACTTCCGTGTTTTTTGCCCGGGATTCCCAGAAGAAGCTCATCGGCTCCTTCGTCATATCGAATGTTTCTCCCCTGCTTGTCGAGGCCCTGAAAAAGTCTGAGGCCGCCAAGCGTGGGGAGGCCCTCGGGATTGTGGAATGCCGCAATGTTTCCGCGGGCATCAATGCCGCCGACAAGGCGGTGAAAAAGTCGGAAGTCCGACTGCTGAAATTTGTGTCCGGGCAGGGCATCATGGGCAAATCCTTCTATGTGCTCGGCGGCGACGTAGCCGCAGTGCGCGAAGCAGTGGAGACCTCCCGTGAAGTCCTGGCCGACAGGCTGGTTGAAGCTGTGGTCATCCCCAATCCCGCAGAAGCCATGGCGAGCGCCCTGACTGGCGGAGTGAGGTAAACATGAAGAAAGAACTCATCACCGTAGACAACGTTAATAACTACATCAGCAAGCAGGACGGCAAGCTCTACGTCTTCGGCAACCGCCTGCTCACTGCCGGTGCAAAAGACGAACTCGGCCGCCGTCGCGTGAGCGTGGTGTATGGTCCCGAGCCCGTCGCCGCTCCTGTCCAGGCTCCTGCCGCTTCCTGCGGTTCTGCTTCCGGCCCCCCCTGCGGCAAGAGCCACGGTACCTGCCGCGGCGGCTGCAACTGCGGTTCCGCCATCACTCCCGGCATTGCCGCCGGTGCCCCCCTTGGCTCCTACACCTCCGTGGAAAGCCTCGCCCTCGCCCTCGCTACCATGCTGAAGGAAAAGTACGGCGTGACCGATCCCGCTGAGCTGAAGGAACTCACTGCCAAGGCTCTCAAGGCTATCAGAGACAATATGTAGTCTGCGCCTCGCGCAGGCTGTATCCAATCCCGGCGCGGCTAGCCCGCACCCTCGCTGGAAACAGCGAAAAAGGAGACAGACATGAAGTTCGATGCTCTCGGCATGATCGAAACCAGGGGCCTTGTCGGCGCTATTGAAGCCGCCGACGCCATGGTCAAAGCCGCCAACGTTACCCTCATCGGCCGCGAACAGATCGGCGGCGGTTTCGTTACCGTCCTCGTGCGCGGTGACGTCGGCGCCGTGAAGGCCGCCGTCGATGCCGGCGCTGCCGCCTGCGAACGCGTGGGCACCCTCCGCAGCGTGCATGTTATCCCTCGCCCCCACGGCGAAGTGGAAACTCTCGTTCCTCCGCTTCCCGCTGGCAAGTAAGCCGGAAGGGCAGAATGCTGTTTTCCGGTCGGCCCGCTCGCTGAGCGGGTCCCGGAAGGCAGGAATGACGACAGAATAGACCGTCCCGCTGATGCAAAGTTCGCGGCGACGAAGTTCTGGAGCTGAAAGTGCATTTTTACGGCAAAACAAAGATCTGCTACGGCAAGTACGCTCTCGATACTCTTGAAGAAGTGCCCTGTACGCGCGCTTTCGTCGTGACTGACCCCTTTATGGTAAAGAGCGGTTTCGCCGCTCAGGTCACCAGCCATCTCGAACGCCGCGACATCCCGGTGGAGATATTCTCCGATGTCGAGCCTGATCCTTCTCTGGAGACGGTCAAGCGCGGTGCTCTGGCGTATGCGGCAAGCAAGTCCGACCTTGTGGTCGCTCTCGGCGGCGGCTCTGCCATCGATACGGCCAAGGCCATCATCTACTTTGCCTGCAAGGCGGCGGAAGACCTTCCTCGCCCGGTGCTTGCGGCCATCCCCACCACCAGCGGTACGGGATCGGAAGTCACCTCCATCTCTGTCGTCACGGACAAGAAGAACAGCGTCAAGATCCCGCTGAACGATGATATGCTCATCCCGGACGTGGCCATCCTTGATGCCCGCTTCACGCGAACGGTGCCCCCTTCTGTCACCGCCGCTACCGGCATGGACGTTCTCACCCATGCCATCGAAGCCTATACTTCGCGCAACCATAACGCTTTCACCGATATCCTTGCGGTGGAAGGCACCCGCTATGTGTTCAGCGCACTGCTCAGGGCCTATCAGAACATGGAGGACATGCAGGCGCGTGAAGCTCTCCTGCTTGGTTCCTGCATGGCTGGCATGGCTTTCAACAACAGCGGTCTCGGCCTTACGCACAGTATGGCTCATGCTCTCGGCGGTCAGTTCCACATCCCCCACGGCTGTGCGAACGCTCTGCTCCTGCCCCACGTCATCCGCTTCAACAGCTTTGACGCAGGCGTGCGCTACCGCGAGCTGGCCCGCATCATCGGTCTGCCCCATTCCAATGTGGAAGAGGGTACTTCCGCCCTTGTCAGCGCGATCAACAGCCTTTGCGATGCGATGAAGGTGCCGATGCGCGTCCGCGACCTCAAGGTCGATGAGACTGCCTATCGCCAGGCACTGGATTCTATGTCCATTCACGCGTATAATGACCTGTGTACCAAGGGCAATCCGCGCAGACCTTCTCTGGGCGACATCAAAAAGCTTTTCGAAGCCGCCTGGTAAACGAATTTCCGCCCCTGCTGCAGTCAGGCCGCAGGGACCGCACCATGACAGAGGAATAGAACGATGGGAAACCCGATTGTTGACAAGATACGGCAAGCCGGCGTTGTCGGCGCTGGCGGCGCAGGTCTGCCTACGCACGTCAAAGCCGACGCCAAAGTGGATACTGTGCTGGTGAACGGCGCTTCGTGCGAACCGCTCCTCAACAGCGATCCGCATATCATGGAACAGGAGATCGACACCATGATCCGCGGCCTCAAGGCCGTCATGGAATGCACCGAAGCCAAGAAGGGCATCATCTGCCTCAAGGGCAAGCACGCCAAGGCCATGAAGGCCGTGCGCGAAGCCGTTGCCCGCGACGCTTCCGGTACCCTCGAAGCCTTCGAGCTCAAGGACTTCTACCCCGCCGGCGACGAACAGGTTCTGGTGTATGAAGCCCTCGGCCGCATCGTGCCTGAACGCGGTCTGCCCCTGCATGTGGGCGCCGTGGTGAGCAACTCCGAAACTTTCTTCAATATTGCCAACGCCATGGACGGCAAGCCCGTCACCCATCGCTACCTCACCGTGGCCGGCAAGATCCGCCAGCCCATGGTGGTGAAGGCTCCCATCGGTACTCCTGTGACCGATATCCTCGCCTTCGCCGGCGGCCCCACCATCAGCGAATACCGCGTGGTGGACGGCGGCCCCATGATGGGCAAGGTGCTTCCTGACGTGAACAAGGCCGTGGTCACCAAGACCACCAGCGGTCTGCTCGTCCTGCCTCCCGACCACAACGTCGTGGCTCGCAAGGTCATGGAACCCGCCCGCGTGCGCCAGATCACCAACTCCATCTGCTGCCAGTGCTCTCGCTGCACCGATCTCTGCCCCCGCAACCTGATCGGCCACAAGCTGCATCCCAATAAGCTGATGCGCGTGTTCGCCAACCAGGAACTCGCCAGCGAACAGGCCAAGGAAGCTCTGCTCTGCTCCGAATGCGGCATCTGCGAAAAGTTCGCCTGCCCCATGGGCGTTTCTCCCCGCGAAGTCAACGCCCAGATCAAGCGCGTCCTCATGCAGAACGGCGTGAAGTGGGTGGCCACCGGTACTCCCGAAGCCAGTGAATTCCGCGAAGAACGCCGCGTGCCTACTTCCCGCCTGATCCAGCGCCTCGACATCGTTGAATTCGATACCCATCCTTCCTATGTGGGCGAATTCACCCCCGGCACTGTGCGCATCCCGCTCCGCCAGCACATCGGCGCTCCTGCCGAATGCGTGGTCAGCGTTGGCCAGCGTGTGCAGTGCGGCGACCTTATCGGTGAGATCCCGGATAAGGCCATGGGTGCTAGAGTGCACGCCAGCATCAGCGGCGTGGTCGAGTCCGTTGAAAACGGCATCATAACCATCAAGGCGTGAGGATATATTAGATGAAACTTCGTACTATCGGCTGTGTTGAACTGAACAGCATCAGCGCCGGCCTGCATGTTGCCGACGAAATGGTGAAGGCCGCCGAGGTCCAGCTCGTCCTCGCCCGCCCCACCTGCCCTGGTCGTTACCTCGTCATCGTCACCGGCGACACCGGTGCCGTGAAGAGCTCCGTTGAAGCCGGCCGCGCTATCGGCCGCGACATGGTGGTCGACTGGTTCGTGATCCCCTCCGTGCATGAAAGCGTCATCCCGGCCATGAACGGCACCGCCGTCTGCCCCCGCATCAACGCTCTCGGCTGCATCGAGACCTGCACCACTGCCTCCTGCATCATCGCCGCCGATGCTGCCGCCAAGGCCGGTCAGGTCCAGCTCATCGAACTGCGCTTCGCTGCCGGTCTCGGCGGCAAGGCCTTCATCGTGATGACCGGTGAAGTCAGCTCCGTGCGCGCTTCTGTGGACGCCGGCGTGGAAGTCGTCAACAGCGACGCTTCCGGCCCCGTGCTCAGCCACATCGTCATTCCTTCCCCCAGCGCCGAACTCAAGGCACAGCTGCTGGGCTAAAAGCCAATACCGGGAGGAGCTTCCTGACAGCAGGGAGCTTCTCCCTTCATATTTCTTACCGAGGCCGAGCATATGGGCATTCTCAGCAACGAACCGAAGCAGCGCGTCATCCAGGAATACGTTCCCGGCAAGCAGATCACGCTCGCCCATGTCATTGCCAGCCCCAACCGCGGCATCTATATGAAGCTCGGCCTTGACGATGACGTGAGCGATGCTCTCGGCATCCTCACCATCACGCCTTCCGAAGGCGTCATCATCGCCGCCGATATCGCGACCAAGTCCGGCTCTGTCGATATCGGCTTCCTCGACCGCTTCGGCGGCTCTCTGCTCATCGTGGGCGACGTTTCCAGCGTGGAGTCGGCTCTCAAGGCCGTCATTTCCTATTTCGACGGCGTCCTGCATTACGCCTCTGTCGAGATGACCCGCTCCTGATATGCCCCGCGTCATGCTCATCGGCGAATGGCGTTCCGGCAAGAGCACGCTCATCCGCATCCTCTCCCGTTCTGATTATCGTCCGCGCAAAGTCTTCGCGGTGGACCACCATGGCGATTTTGTGAACACGCCCAGCGAGTTCCTTGAAAACCGCCGCTGGTATCCTGCGCTCATCACGGCATCTTCCCATTGCGATACGCTCATTTTCGTCCAGGATGCCACGCGTACGACGTGCCAGATAGCTCCCGCACTGGCCGCCATGTTCAATAGGAAGGTCATCGGCGTCATCACGAAGACTGACCTCCCTGAAGCGAACGTGGCCCGCGCCGAACGCTTCCTCCGCAATGCCGGAGTGCGCGATATGTATGCTGTGAGCCTTGCTACGGGCGAAGGACTGGACGAGCTGAGGCAGGTGCTTGGTTTGGAGTAAACGGGCTTCTGAAAGCCTCTCAGGCAGATAGAATAAGGTCGTTCCCTCTGGGGACGGCCTTTTATGTTTTCAGCAAGAAGACGATACAGGTAATTTAAACGGAGAAAGCCGCCCCATCTTGTGATGGAGCGGCTTTCGCTTATGCGGCAGAAAATGCCTAGTTGGAAGCCTTTGCGGCCGCCTTGGCGGCATCGGCGGCTTCAGGGTCGAAGACCTTGCCCTGGCGGCGCATATACAGCGTATAGGCGGGGCCGGAGATGATGTAGGCGATGAGAAGCAGGAAGAAGAACAGGCGCGGCATGGAGAAGATCATGCTGGCAACGAGCAGGGTGGCCACCATGGTCTGATAGGGGTGCGCCTTGACGAAGCCGAA
>JAZQMJ010000035.1:0-10271 GCA_045543435.1 Mailhella sp. | reverse complement strand
ATGGTGGAGGCGTCGGGGCGCTGAAAGCCTTCGGCGCTGACAAGATGGGCCTCACTGAGGAAGAGATGCAGGACATCGTGACCCAGTGGCGCCTGGCCTCTCCGACTATCCCGCGCTTCTGGCGTGATGCCGAGAACGCGGCCAAGGGAGCGCTGCAGAACCCTGGCAAGGTCTTCACCCTGCCCTGTGGCGTTAAGTACCGCAAAGACCGCGACGCGCTGCGCTGCCGGCTGCCTAGTGGCCGCCTGCTGACCTACTGGGGAGCACGACTTGACAACGACGGAAATATATGCTTCATGGGCCAGAACCAGACGACCCGGAAGTGGGAAAAGACGGACACCTGGGGCGGGAAGCTGGTGGAGAACATCGTCCAGGCCGTGGCCCGTGACTGTCTGGCCGTGGCGCTGCTTCGGCTGGATGCGGCCGGGTACAGCATCACCTTCCACGTACACGATGAAATCATCGCGGAGGCACCGGAAGGAAGCCGCTGGGAGGACATGGCCGAGATAATGGGTCAACCGATTGACTGGGCGCCGGGGCTGCTGCTCCGGGGCGACGGCTACGACACCCCGTTCTATATGAAAGATTAAAGGAGGGCCGCCATGTATTTATGCAGTTTATGCCTAAACAAAAAACACTTTAAAGAACAGAACCTGGTCGAGACAGAGTTCACCCTGGACGACGCGGGAGAAGTGGCGGAAACGTCCGACACCTTCGTCGTGTGCGAGACTGTCATCTGCGGCCAGTGTGGAGCTTCCTCCGAGGATGGCTACATCGTGGACCCGGACACCGGGGAGCCCATACAGGGAGGGCTGTCATGAAGTACGAGTACACAATAAAAGAAATAGAGAAACCCGTCGCGCTGGAGATGGTGAAGAAATACCACTACTCGAACGCGCTGCCGAGCATAAACAAGCACTTTATAGGCTTTTATCTTGGCGAGGAGCTGGTCGGAGTGGTGACGCTTGGCTGGGGCACCCGGCCGCTGCACACCATCCGCCGACTGTTCCCTTCTCTTGAGACAAAGGACTACTACGAAATCGGCCGCATGTGCATGACCGAGGAAATGCCCCGGAACAGCGAGAGCCAGATGCTCTCCCAGCTGGTCAGGTGGGTGAAGCAAAACTGCCCGGAAGTCAAGGTCCTTTTTACCTGGGCCGATGGGATGATGGGCAAGCCTGGCTACGTATACCAGGCCAGCAACTTCCTCTACGCTGGGCATATTGTCACGGACTTCTATCTCAAGGATGGCGTCAAGATACACCCGAGGCAGACCCGGAAGCTGTTCGGGCTGGAGGACGATGCGCGTCTATCTGTTCGCCCTACCGTGGGCCAGATGCAGGAGTTCGGCATCGAGCACTACAAGGGCAAGCAGTTCCGGTACGTCCTCTTCCTCTGCAGCAAGGTGGAGAAGAAGAAGCTCATGCGAGAGTGCACGGTTCCGCTCGGTATTGAATACCCGAAGGACGACAGCCTCAGCTGGCGCCGGCAGACCGGCTCCGGTTCCTGGGCCGACTGCGGCCCGCCTGACTACCGGACGGACTTCTGCCGTGACAATGTAATAAATTTTGATTTTCCGAGAATACAAGAAAGCGAGGTAGCGCTGGAGGCATGGATGCTATAAAACACGACAAAGAGCTGGACATCGCCACAGGCCTCAGCCGCAAGACCAAGACGTGGAAGAACAAGCCCATCAAGTGGTCGGAGCTGCTGAGCCGCCTGGAGAAGACCACCCGCACGCCGGAAACGGTGGCGGAGTATAAAGCCATGACCAGGGACCAGCAGAGCGACATCAAGGACGTGGGCGGCTTCGTCGGTGGCTACTGTAACAACGGCAGCCGGTCCGACATTCGCTTCCGCTCCATGATATGCCTTGACGCAGACTTCGCAGACGCGGAGCTGTGGCCGGACTGGGAGCTGCTCTACGGCAACGCCGCGGCGCTGTACAGCACACACAAACACACAGAGAAACAACCCCGCCTGCGCCTGGTGATACCGCTCAGCCGGAACGTGTCACCGGATGAGTACCAGGCGATAGGCCGCCGAGTGGCGGCCACGCTGGGTATTGACAAATTCGACGACACCAGCTACCAGCCGCAGCGCATGATGTACTGGCCGAGCACGAGCCACGACGGGGAGTACGTATTCGAGCATATTGACGCCCCGCTGCTTGACCCGGACGCGGTGCTGGCTACATATCACAACTGGGCCGACGTGTCAAGCTGGCCTATGAGCAGCCGCGTGGCGGACGTCGTAAAGAAGACAGCGGCCAAGCAGAAGGACCCGCTGGAGAAGGGCGGCCTGGTCGGTGCCTTCTGTAGGGCCTACACGATACAGGAAGCCATTGAGGCCTTCGTGCCCGCCTACGTTCCGTGCGACGACCCTGGGCGCTACACCTACACCGAAGGCAGCACCGCCGCCGGCGTGGTGATATACGACGACAAGTTCAGCTACAGCCACCACGCCACGGATCCGGCGAGCCTGCAACTGTGCAACGCCTGGGACCTGGTCCGGCTGCATAAGTTCGGACAGCTGGACGCGGACGTGGACCCGGACAAACCGGTGAGCAGCCGGCCGAGTTATAAGGCCATGGGCGAAATGGCCACCCAGGACAGCAAGGTCAAGATGCAGCTCCTCGCTGATCGTACTGCGGAGGCGCAGAGCGACTTCGGGGAGGAGCCGGAGAAAGCACCGGACGACAGCTGGAAGGCAAAGCTCAAATTCACCGAGAAGGGCGCGCTGGCGCAGACCATCGAGAACGTGGTGCTGATACTCCAGAACGACCAGCGCCTGGCCGGGTGCCTGGCGTTCGACGAAATGGACCACAACATCGTCGTGAAGCGCTCGCTGCCGTGGCGGTCCGTGACGGACGTCTGCCAGTGGATAGACAGCGACGACGCCGCTCTCCGGTACTTCCTGGAGCGCGTCTACGGCATAGGCGGAAAGGACCGCATCTTCGACGCCGTGAACGTGGTCGCATTGAAGAACAGCTTCCACCCGGTTCGGGAATACCTGGCCGGCTGCACCTGGGACGGCGTGGCCCGCGTGGACACGCTGCTCATTGACTACCTGGGCGCGGAGGACACCGAGTACACCCGAGCGGTGACACGGAAGGCGCTGGTGGCAGCGGTGGCCAGAGTATACCGGCCGGGCATCAAATTCGACTATATGCTCACGATACGAGGCAAGCAAGGCCTGGGAAAGTCGGCCATCATCGGCAAGCTGGGCGGCGAGTGGTTCAGTGATACCTTCACCACGATGCAAGGCAAGGAAGCCTACGAGCAGGTGCAGGGAGTCTGGATCATGGAAGTCGGAGAACTGGCCGGCATGAGAAAGGCCGAGGCCGAGACTATAAAGCTATTCATCAGCAAACAGGTGGACCGCTTCCGCCCGGCATACGGCCGGCGGCTCCAGGAGTTCCCGCGCCAGTGCATATTCATCGGCACGACGAACGAGACCCAGTTCCTGCGGGACACCACCGGGAACCGGCGCTTCTGGGTAGTCGATACCCCGAACGACCCGAAGCGTGACCTCTGGGAGGAACTGACCGAGGACACCGTCCGCCAGGTATGGGCGGAGGCCGTGGCGCTCTACAAGAAGGGCGAGAAGCTGTTCCTGCCGAAGGCGCTGGAAAAGACGGCCAGGGAAGTCCAGGAAGCATACGAGGAAGAGAACCCGAAGGCGGGCATCGTGGCCGAGTATTTGGACAGACTGCTGCCGGCTGGATGGGACAGCATGGACTTGTACGCGCGCCGGAACTGGCTGGAAAGCGATGCAGAAGGAACCGTCGAGAGGACAGCCGTCTGCACCCTGGAGATATGGGCCGAAGCCCTGGGCGGAAACCCGGACAAGCTGGACCGGTATGTGGCGAAGGAAATCCGCGACATTATGGCCAGCCAGCCGGACTGGAGGCACAAAGGGGCAGAGAAGCGCACGCTTCGCCCGTACGGCCGCCAGCGATACTACGAAAGGAGGACGGAAGGATGACGAAGCTGGAGAAAGACATCGAGGAGAAGCTCAGGAAGACGGTGGAAAAGCACGGAGGCAAGTGCCTCAAGTGGGTCTGCCCTGGCTGGGCCGGGGTGCCTGACCGCATCGTCCTGCTGCCGGGTGGTCACGTGATCTTCGTCGAGACCAAGCGACCAAAGGGCGGCCGAGTGTGCAAGCTGCAGAAATGGTGGCTTGACCCGCTCCGCTCCTTCGGCTTCGTGGTAGGCCTCGCCTGGAACGACGAGGACATCAAGGCGATCGAGTGGGCCATTGAGGCCCTGCTGGGGGAGGCGGAAACATGAGCAGCTTCACACCCTACCCGCACCAGGCGGCGGGCATCAACTGGATAATAAGCCGACGGGCCTGCGCCCTCTTCTGGGGCATGGGCACCGGCAAAACCGTGACCACCCTCACCGCCATCGACCGGCTGCTCTTCGACTACCTGGAGGAGGGCCCGGTCCTGGTCATCGCCCCGAAGCGAGTGGCCGAGAACACCTGGAGCAAGGAGGCCGACAAGTGGGAACACCTGCAGCACCTTCGCGTCTCTCGTGTGATGGGCGACCGGAACAAGCGAGTGACCGCCCTGGACACGCCGGCGGACATTTACGTCATAAACCGGGAGAACGTGGTCTGGCTGGTGGAATGGTGCGAGCGCCACTGCGGTGGCTGGCCGTTCCGCATAGTGGTCATTGACGAGCTGAGCAGCTTCAAGTCGGCCCAGGCGAAACGCTGGAAGGCGCTGCGCCGGGTGCGCGGTCGTATTCATAGATTGATAGGCCTCACCGGTACCCCACGCCCGAACGGGCTGGAGGACTTATGGCCGGAGGTGTACCTGCTCGATCAGGGCGAGCGACTGGGGCGCACGCTTGGCGCCTTCCGCTCCCGCTTCCTGGTCCCGGACAAAATGAACGGCCACATAGTCTACAGCTACCGGGAGAAAGAAGGCGCCAGCCAGGAAGTCTACGATCGACTGGCTGACGTGTGCATGAGCATCCGCAAGGAGGACGTGCTGAGCCTTCCGGGGCAGATATATGAGGACATCGAACTGGAGGCGCCCGCTGCCCTGCTGAAACAGTACAAGCAGTTCGAGCGCGACAAGGTGCTGGAAAGCCTGGACGAGGAAGGCGAGATCGTGGCCGGAACCGCGGCCGCGCTGACCAACAAGCTGCTGCAGTTTACAAACGGCGCTATTTATGATATGGACGGCCAGGTGCATCACATTCACGACGTCAAGCTGGACGCCCTGGAGGAGCTGATTGAGGAAGCAGGCGGCGAACCGGTCCTGGTGCTCTACGCATACCAGCACGACGCCGACCGCATCCGGCAGCGGATAAAGTGCCGGGCCCTGGACAAACCGGCCGACATGGACGCCTGGAACCGCGGGGAGATACCGGTGGCGCTGGCGCATCCGGCCAGCATCGGCCACGGGCTGAACCTCCAGGACGGCGGTCATATTATTATATGGTTCGGCCTCAACTGGTCGCTGGAACTGTACCAGCAGGCCAACGAGCGACTGAACCGCCCCGGCCAGAAGAACGTCTGCCGGGTGTACCATCTGGTGCTGAAAGGCACCCACGACGAGCGCGTGCTCAAGTCACTGAAAAATAAAGACATAGGCCAGGCCGCTGCCATCGAGGCGCTGCGCCTGGAGATAGTGAAGGAGGGAACAGCATGAAGCTATTCGACAAAATCAAGCGCAGAGCGCGCGACGTTATAAGAGCCGCAAAAGGCGAACCCTGGGGCGAACTTGTGAGACTGCCTGAGGTCAAACGAGTGGAGGCAAAGGTCGAGACCTTCGCCGCTGAACAATACATCGGGCCCCTCTTTGACACTGTGCCTCAGGAGGCAGTGATGAGAAGCTACCGCAGAAGCCTGGCCACAGATTTAGCTCACCATCTACTGGACGCTGGTGCCCTCATGGAGGAAATAAGACAGGACCCTCACGAGCTTGGACTCCTGGGCTACACCATGAGGCTGGCGGTCAGAGTCGTGATACCAGAGAAGGAGGGGGAGCGATGAGAACTAACGGACAACTAAGAACCTGCGACCGGTGCCACAAGTCTGTATTTCTTAAAACCACCGGAGAAGGGGAAAGAGACGGGGGCTACACACGCTGGAACAAATTCGAGGAAGCGGAGGGCTGGAGCGTGGAGGCAGGCATGGGTGACCTGTGCCCTGCGTGTACGAACGAGCTGGAAACAATGAAAGAAGATTTTAAAACGATGACAAGGCGATGGGTGAAAAGCCTGGGACCGGAGGAGGCGGAGGGATGACCAAGGAACGGCTGAAAGCCTACAAGGAAATGAAGAAGGAGCGGGACGACCTGGAGCAGAGAGTCGAGGCCCTGAACGCTCAGCTGTACAAGCTGCGCGGCCAGCGTCTGGACGGGATGCCCCGCGGTGGCTCCGGTGAGAACTACGTGACCGAAGAGCTGATAGACACCAAGGACAAGCTGCTGGTGTGGCTCACTGAAAAGAGGGCCGCCCTGGACGCGGAACTCATCGAGATCGAGCGCGCCATCGAGAAGCTGAAACCGAGGGAGCGGCTGCTGGTCCGGCTGCACTACATTGACGGCCTGACCTGGGAACAGGTGGCCGTGGAAATGACCTACAGCTGGAGCCAAGTGCACCGCATCCACGCCAAGGCGCTGCAGAAACTGAAAGAGGAGGATGCAAAGCTATGAGATTTTTCAAAAAACAGGAACCGACCGCGGTCGCGGTCCAGGACAAAAAGCAGGAACTGGCCACCGTCGAGGTCCGGGACATCAAGCAGTATCTTGTGGATGAATACGAACGCTCTCAACAGCTTTTTAACAAAGTAGAGTATCTGAACGGCGAGCTGGAAAGGGCTAGGGAGGTAAAAATGAAATACGACGCCACCCTCGTGACACTCGACGAGTACAGCAAACGGCTGGAGAACCAAGAGAGGCACCTGAAATCCAAAGACTACAAAATCGAAGACCTACAGAGACAGCTGGACGCGGCCAGGGACGAACTGAACACTTGCAAGATACAGCTCTCGCGGGCGGCCATAACCCGGGAGGAAATCAAGGACGAGATCGTGGCCGATGCTAAAAAGCAAATAGCTCAGCGCTTCCAGGAACACAAGGGCGGCCTGAGCAAGGCGCACGCGGCCGAGATTGTTCAAAGGTTTGTATTGACTGAGGAGGTGGACGAGGAGGCGCGCAGTGTTTAAAAAAATCAAAAAATATTTTGAGTTCCAAAGGCGGTACCAGCACGAGGTACTGGAAACCCTGGCCTCTATTTGTTTATTTCTCGAATATGACGGGCGTCGAGGCCGGATTCCTTACGCGGAACACATGAGAAGCCACTTCGAGGTACTAAAAATTTTATCCGAGGAGTTAAGAGGCCAAAAAGAGAAACCGAAGGAGGCAAAGCCGTGGGATTTAAAATAATTTTCAGCTACGACGACGGCGGACGCATAACCGTCAGCAACCACAAACAGAAATTAACGAAGGCGCTGGCAGAGTTTTATCAGGACCGATGGGCGAAGCCATCCAACGACGGAGGCATGGTATACACCACCCCGATCAGAACATGCACACCCGTGCCGCTGGCGGAGTATATCGAAAAGGCACAGTAAGAAAAACGGAGGATGAAAAAAATGGGAAACACTGACTGGATAACCTGCGAGGAAAGACTTCCGAGCAGCGACGAAATGATGCTCGTTACTTGCGTAACGAAGAAGGGCGTGGCCGGCGTGAACCGCGCCTACTACATGAACGGCTTCTGGCATGGAAGCGGCTCTATGAGCGGCGTGGTGGCCTGGATGCCATTACCGGAGCCGTACAAAGTACAAAATTAAAAAGGAGGTACTTCTGAACCGTGACTGCTGCCGAAAAGCTGCGCGCCGCCGGATATGACGACGTGCTAATATTCGATAACTACAGTTACGATGAAGCGCTGGTCGGGGTCACCGATGACAACCGGGCGGTGTATGAGTACGACAAGATGATCGCGTGGCTGATGGAAACCGAGGGGCTGACCCTGGTGGATGCCGTGGAGTGGATAGAATATAACACCATCCGCGCGCTGCCTTATATGGGCCAAGACGCTCCCATCATCATGCACAGATTGACAGAAGAAGACCTGGAATAATTGAAACCCAAGAGCCCCGGAGCCCTACAGCCCCAGGGCTTTTTTTTGGTGGTGTTGACATTTTTGGGAAAATAGTGTATATAGAAATCAACGACACCACGTAAACGAGCACCACACGAACAAGGAGAAAAGGATGAAAAAAGCGCGTTATTTTTTAATTTTTTCGGTATTTTTGGCGGTATTTTTAACCGGATGCAGCGCAGAGGACCGGGCACTCAAAAAGGCCCAGAAGCGCGCAGTCAAGATTGGGGAGCAGTTCCTGGACTATGAGCTGACCGCAGCGGAGGCCAAGGAGCAACTGGCCAGCATCGTGGTCCCGGAAACAGAAGACAATGGAACGGTTTATCTCAGCGCGGACATCGCCTACTTGAGCTTTATAATAGGGAACCGGAACGCGACCTATGAGGACATAAAGGAAAAAGTCAAGTATATAAAAGAACGAGACTATTAAAAGACCAGGGCCCCGGAGCTTAACCGCTCCGGGGTTTTTTACGTGCACGAAAACCCAAAACCTGCACGTTAGAATATTTTGAAATATTTTACAAAAAAGTATTGACATACCACTCAATGGGTGGTATAATGTATTTGTAAGGCAGAGGAAAACCTCTTTAGAAAGGAAGTGAGGGCATGGACGAGTTGAGAGACAAGCACATTCAGCTACTGATTGAATGGCTGAGGGCTCAAGGGTTTACCGAAGAGCAAATACTTGAGTGCATCGAGTATATAACAAAATAAAAAATGGGTAGCGCCCCGACCAAGGAAATGCTACCCAACGCCCCAACAAGGACGAGCGGAGAGCCTTACCTCCGCCGCCCTCCATTATATCACAGTAAGGCAAATAAAACAAGATGGAGGAAAAAACAATGACAGCAAACGAAATCAAGAAAGCGTACCAGAAGACCAAGAAGGCATACGAAAAGAGAACCGGCAACAAGCTCACCTGGGTGATGAACTGCAAGCAGCAGGCCCTCGGCACCGCCACCATCATGTGCGCGATAGCGTGGGACTACGAGGACAGAGTGCAGCGCGCTGAGAAGGCCATCGAAGGCTTCGAGAAGTTCTGGGCGGACCGTGTGGCTGACTATAACAAGAGAGCCCAGGAAGAAGCCTGGAAGAACGAGCACACCCCTGGCTGGTACTTCGGAAAGAACGACACCTTCTGGCAGGACATCACAGCGAACACTGAAAAGCTCGTAGAGGATGAGGCCGCAGAACTTAACCGCCGCCAGGAAGTACTCGCAGAAGCGAAGAAGAACCTCGAAGAACAGGGCGACTTCTACAACACCCTGGCAGCAGCAACCGCTAGAGCTGAGGAGCTGATCGCGGCGCCGGAGGTTCAGGAGTTCCTGAAAGCCGTCGGCGGCCGGGCCTTCGTAGAACCAAAGGAACACGGCAACGATGATACCTACCACCACGCTGAGGTGTATGTGCGCTTCATGTATACACCGGAAGCAGCATAACAAAGGAGGAAAACAATGAGCAACGACAAGACCTTCGCGGACGCGCTGAAACAAGCGCGGGCCGCGGCCGGATTGAGCCAGCAAGGCATTGCGGACCGGATGCTGATACCAAAGCGGACTATCGAGAACTGGGAAACAGGGGACCGCACTCCGCCGCTCTATGTCCAGCGGTTCGTACTGAATGAACTGTCAGAACTGGCGGCCCAAAAGTAAAGGAACAAGTGGAACGAGAAGTGGAACAGGTGGAACGAGAAGGGGCCAGGGAGCTCCCTCTTGTTCCACCTGTTCCACTTTAGCGTATAAAAGCGTTGTTCCACCTGTTCCACTTTTTCGCTGTCTTGTTCCACCCATTGACAACGCTCAAACCCTTGTATTTACTGGCTTTTCTCTTCCTAGTGGAACAAGTGGAACAAGTGGAACAACAAATATAAGAAAGTGCCAAATAAGGCGATACAGTATAGTATATAGTAGTATGTATAGCCTTATTTAGGGGTTTTATAAAAACCTTGTTCCACCTGTTCCACTTGTTCCACCCCCGCAAACATGACATGGAATGATACACTAAAAAGAGTTATACTGGTATTGTGAAAGACCTAGGCGGAGCAGACGGCACCGCATGGGTCTTTTCTCATTTCTTTTTCCTTTTTTATTTTCCGCCGGTATAGGATACACTGGCGCAGGTGGGCGGGCGGGAACAAGAACG
>JAZQMJ010000034.1:0-1540 GCA_045543435.1 Mailhella sp. | reverse complement strand
GCTCCTCTTCATCCTTCTGGGCCGTGCGCTCCAGCTCCGCGATATGCTCCTCGGCCTTGAGATGGGCATCTTCGATACGCTGAAGCTCTTCGGCTACCTCAGCCCCTTCTTCCTGCTCATCATCTGCCCCATCGCCTGCATGCTGGCGGTGTTCCTCACCTTCCTGCGCATGAGCACGGACCGCGAACTCGTGGCCCTCAAGGCCGGCGGCGTGAGCCTCTACCAGATGCTGCCCGCGCCCCTCTTCTTCTCGGTGCTGTGTACAGGCATAGGCTTCTTCATCTCCCTGCATCTCCAGGCGTGGGGCATGAGCAATTTCCGTGCGGAAGTGCTTTCCATCGCCAGCAGCAGTGCGCGCATCGTGGTCCAGCCCGGCGTGTTCAACAAGGACATCCCGAACATGGTCATGTTCGCCCGCAAGGCCGATCCGCTGTCCGGAACGATGGCCGATGTCATGGTGGAAGACCGCCGCTCCAAAAAGAACCGCATGACCATACTCGCGCCTGAGGGCGACATCGACGCCGACTACGAGAGCGGCGAGATACTCTTCCTCCTGCGCGACGGCCGGAGCTACACGGAGAACGACAAGACCATGACTGTCATGGGCTTCAAGGAATACGCCGTGCGCTTCTCCATCGACAGCCTGTTCAAAGGCGTGGACATGGGCCCGGTGAAGCCCAAGGAATACACCTGGGAACGCCTCTACGACTACGAGAACCAGAAGAAGCTCTCGAAGCGCGACCCGCGCATGGCCCGCAAGATAGAAGTCGAGCGGCATAAGCGTTTCGTCTTCCCCATCGCCTGCATGGTGCTGTGCATCTTCGTCATCCCCATCGCCACGTCCTTCCAAGGCCTCAAGCAGCAGACCGGCGTGCTCATGGCGCTCCTGCTCTTCCTCACCTATTACAGCTTCCTCATGCTGGGCATAAGCCTTGGCGAGAGCGGCGACCTCAGCCCGAAGATAGGCCTGTGGGTGCCCAACGCCGTGTTCCTCCTGCTCGGCCTTTACGGCATGCGCCTTGCCGACCAGGAAAGGATGCCGCGCTTCACTGAATACTGGGCCAACTGGAAGGCCCGCAGAAAGAATAAGGAGGCCTCCGCATGAGCCTTCTTGCCCGCTACATATTCCAGCGGCATGCCCGCCTCCTCCTGCTCATCATGAGCCTCGGCCTCGGCCTCTACCTGCTCACCGAGATCGTGGAACGCGTCGATATCTTTATCGATAACGGCGCAGGCATGGACCTTGTGCTCAAGTACTTCGCCTGCCGCCTGCCCGGCATCGTGGCGCAGATCCTGCCTGCCGTCTTCCTTCTGGCCACAGTCGTCGTGCTCTGCATCATGGGGCACAGCCGCGAGCTTACGGCCCTGCAGGCCGGCGGCATATCCTTTGCGCGCGTGGCCATGACCCTTGTCATGTGCGGCGCCTTCTGGGGCGGCCTGCAGTTCGCCTGCTCCCAGTTCATCGGCGTCCAGGGCGACCGCCTCGCCACGCAGATATGGCAGGAACAGGTTCGCAAGCGCGACATGAGCGCGAAGCACA
>JAZQMJ010000033.1:0-3915 GCA_045543435.1 Mailhella sp. | reverse complement strand
TGCGGGGGTCTGGGGGAGATCATCTCCCCCAGCGGGGTGTGGGGCGGAGCCCCGCATCTTTCTCATCTTTCCTCTTACTCCTCGGGGACGCATTCGCCGCTGAGGTAGAAGAGTTTGCGGCGGACGTACCAGTAGGCGGCGAGCATGGCGGCGCCCATGGCTATCCAGGAGATGGGGTAGACGTTCATGAGCGTTTCGAAGGTGGGGGACCAGGCGAAGGCGGTGCTTATCCAGATGATGCGGAAGACGCAGGAGCCGAGCATGGTGATGACGGCGGGCAGGAGCGAGACGCCCATGCCGCGCAGGCTGGAGGCGGCTATCTCGTAGATGCAGATGAGCCATTCGTGGCGTTCCACGAGCAGTATGCGCGAGACGGACCACGGGATGACTTCCGGGTCGGCGATGTAGAGCCTGGTGAAGAATTCGGCGAAGCCGGCGAACAGGGCGCAGGACGCGCCGGTGAAGAGCCCGCCCCAGAACATGGCTATGCGGAAGACTCTGTCGCACCTTTCGAACTGGCAGGAGGCGTAGTTCTGGCTGGTGAAGGTGACGGCGGCCTGCCCGAAGGCGGCGATGAGGAAATAGGAGTAGTATTCGAAGTTCAGGGCTGTGGCCGAACCCGCCACTGCGCTGGAGCCGAAGCCGTTGATGCCCGCCTGTATGAACACGTTGGAAAGCGAGAACACGATGCCCTGCAGGCCTGCGGGCGCGCCTATCTTCACCATGCGGGAAAGATGCTGGCGGCTTATGCGCAGGCGGCGCAGGTCGAGGCGTATCATGTCCTCTTCGTGTATGAGATACTTGAATATCATGGCCGCGCTCACGGCATTGGCTATGAGCGTAGCAATGCCCACGCCCACCACGCTGAGCTCGAAGACGATGACCAGCACGAGGTTCAGGAGCACGTTGATGACGCCCGAGACCACCAGCGCCCACAGGGAGCGGCGCGTATCGCCCACGCTTCGGAGCACGGCCGCGCCGAAGTTGTAGAACATGATGAAGGGCATGCCCAGGAAGTAGAGCTGGAGATAGGTGACGGCGAGGTCCAGCACGTCGGGCGGGGTGCCCATGAGCACGAGTATGGGGCGCGCGAGGAGTACGCCCGCGAAGAGCAGGATGAAGCCGCTCCACAGGGCCAGCGTCATGGAGGTATGCACGGCTTCGCTGGCCTGTTCGGCCTTGCGGCGGCCCACGCAGGCCGCGATGACCACGTTCGCGCCTATGGATATGCCCACGAAGAGGTTCACCAGCAGGTTGATGACGGCGCTGTTGCCGCCCACGGCGGCCATGGCTTCCTTGCCGGCGAAGTGGCCCACCACGGCCATGTCGGCCGAGTTGAAGAGCTGCTGGAGCATGCTGCTCATGGCCAGCGGCAGGGCGAAGAGCAGGAGCCTGCCGAAAATAGGCCCTTCGAGCATGTTGATGTGATTGCTGCCTGCCATAATGCCTTCTTTAAAAAACAAGGGGAGACTTGCGTCTCCCCTTTATTTTATTCAGCCCAGTTGAACGTGAAGACGAGTTCGATGTCAGGATGCAGGGAGAGCTTCACGGGGCAGCCCATCACGGCGTCCACAAGGGCCTGCTTCTGCTCATCGGTGTAGGGCTTGGCGGGCATGGTGAAGACGACTTCCACCTTGCCGATGCGGCGGGGGGAGGCGCTCATGTGCTTGGTGACTTCCACGTTCGTGCCCACGATGTCCACGCCGTTCTTCTTGGCCCAGATGCCCATGATGGTCATGGCGCAGGCGCCGAGGGCGGTGGCGCAGAGGTCAGTGGGGGAGAAGGCTTCACCCTTGCCCTGATTGTCCACCGGGGCGTCGGTGATGATCTTGGTGCCGGAAGCGATGTGCTCGCATTCCACGCGGAGGTCGCCGAGGTACGTCTCTCTGAAGTTGGCCATGGGAGTGTCTCCTTTTTTTTCTGGAAAGGTACACCTGCGGGCAGTCCGTGGCAAGAGGGCAGGGCGGAAGGCGGCATAAAAGGGCGGGAAGAAAAGGGATGCTGTGAAAAAATAATTGAAAATGAATTTCTTTTTATATTGACATTGAAATCCTATTTCAATAAAGTAGGCGCATCGAACAGCCTTGACGCGTGACCGCCCCGCTCTTTGCGGGGCGTCTTTTGTCCGGGCTTTTTCTCCGTCCCACCCAGACTTTGCGGCGTTTCCTCAGGCGGAAAAACGCCCCGGGAGGGCAGGGGAAAGTGGAAGTCGATTTTCACAAAAAATATTTAACATCGCGTGGATATCATGCTATTCTGAAATAAAGCATGGTCGCCATGCCCATCCAGAACAAAGCCGCAGGCCCGGCCTGCGCATCGGGGGATCACATGAACAACAACCTGAAGTATGGCCTCTTCTTCCTTGGCGGCGTCGCCCTTGGCGCCATCGGCGCCGTTGCCGTTTCCCGCGGCAAGCTCGACCTCAAGCCCCTCGCCACCGACCTCATCAGCCGCGGCCTCGAAGTGAAGGACGCCGTCCTCGCCAAGGCCGACGCCGTGCGCGAAGACGTGGAAGACATGGTGGCCGAAGCCCGCGCCGTTTCCGAACAGCGCAAGGCCCAGCCCGAAGCCGAAGCGTAATTTTCCTTCTGCCGGGGCGGCCTGCCCGCCCCTCCCTGTCGAGACGCCGGGACTTTCGGCCCGGTTCGTTTCTCCTCTGAGCCTCAGCCGGGGCCCGGCGTCTCCCCTTTTTCCTTCCTGCCGCATGACAGCATCACAGAGTTTTACGGAGCCAGCATGAAATTCGCCCTGATACACCGCATCCCCGGCCGAGCCCGCCTTCGCGCTGAACGCGCCTTCGGCCTGAACACGGCCAATACCCTTGCCGACGGCCTTTACGGCATCGAAGGCATGGAAGGCGTGCGCGTGAATCCCCGCGTGGGCAGTGTGCTCCTGCTCTACAGCGACGAGGCCGTGCTCGAGGCCGCCTGCCGGCTCCTGAACTGCGCCGAGCAGCTCCTCGGCGGCGAGCCCGAACGCTACGTTCCCGCGCCTGTCCAGCCTCAGGGCGAGGAAGGCCCGCCCAGCCTCTTCCCCTTCTTCCGCTACCTGTTCCTGCGGCCCATACTTCCCTTTGCCGTGAACGTGGTGAACGCCTTCCGCGCCTCCGCGCCCTACCTCAAGCGCTGTCTCGACTCCCTGCGGCATGGCCGCCTCGACGTGGACGCGCTGGACGGCACGGCCATAGCCATCTCTCTCCTGCGGCGCGACTTCCGCACCGTGGGCCTGCTCACGCTCCTGCTCGGCTTCGGCGATTCGCTGGAACGCTACACGCAGAAGAAGTCGCTGGAGAACCTCGCCTCGCATCTGGCTCTGCAGGCCGACAAGGTGTGGGTGCGCCGCGACGACGTGGACATGCTCATCCCCTTCCAGGATCTCGCGGAAAGCGACCTCGTGACTGTGCGCGACGGCACTGTCATCCCCGTGGACGGCGTGGTGGTGGAAGGCACGGCCTCGGTGAACGAATCCTCGCTCACCGGCGAGGCCCTCGGCGTCATGCGCACCGCCGGCTCTTCCGTGTACGCAGGCACTGTGGTGGAAGCGGGCGAGATATTCATCCGGCCCACGAGCATCGGGCGCGACACCCGCATGCAGCAGATAGTGCGCTTCGTGGAGAATTCCGAACAGCTCAAGGCCGGCATACAGGCCCGCTACGAAAAGCTGGCCGACCGCGCCGTGCCCTTCACCTTCGCTCTGGCCGGGCTCGTCTTCCTCGCCACGCGCAGCCTCGCCCGTGCGGCGTCCGTCCTGCTCGTGGACTATTCCTGCGCGCTTCGCCTTGCCACGCCGCTGGCCATCCTTTCTTCCATGAACGAAGGCGTGGGCCGCAAGGTCATGGTCAAGGGCGGCCGCTTCCTCGAAAGCCTTGCCCGCGTGGACACTGTGGTCTTCGACAAGACCGGCACGCTCACGCAG
>JAZQMJ010000032.1:0-2794 GCA_045543435.1 Mailhella sp. | reverse complement strand
ACGATCCGACTTATCGCTGGAAGATGAAGCCGAACTTCTCGCTGCGCAGGCGGGCGAGGTCGTCGGGCCCGAAGTTCTCGATGTTCACGCCGTCCACGAGATAGGTGCCGTCGGAGGCGGTGTCGAGACAGCCGAGTATGTTCATGAGGGTGGACTTGCCCGAGCCGGACTGGCCGATGATGGCCACGAAGTCACCCTTCTCGATGGAGAGGTTCACGTCCTTCAGCACCTGGACGCGGTTTTCCCCTTCGCCGTAATATTTATTGATATTGCGTACTTCGAGAGTGACCATAGGTCTTCCTTCTGGGAACGGGGACTAGCGGCGGCGGTTGCTGCGCGGGTTGGCGAGGCGGTCCTTGAGTTCGGACTGCGACATCTGCGTGGCCACGACCTTTTCGCCTTCTTCGAGGCCGGAGCGTATCTCGGTCATGACGTTGTTGTTGATGCCTACCTCGACCTTGCGTTTTTCCACCTTGTTCTCAGGGGTGAGCACGTTCACGGAATGGCCGCCGCGCCCGTCGCTCTGGATGACGAGGCTGGGCAGGAGCAGGACGTCCTTGGCGTGGTCTATCTCTATGACGTTCTGCGTGGTCATGGCGAGGCGCAGTATGCCGTCGGGGTTGGGCACGCGGGCCTTGGCGTAGTAATAGACCGCGCTGGCCGAAGAGCCGGCGGAGGACGACATGCTGGAGCTGTTGCCCGTGGCGTCGCTGAGCGTGGTGTCGCCGGGGTCGATGGAGGATATCTTGGCCTTATAGGTGGTGTCCGGGTCGGAGAGCAGGGTATAGCGCAGGCGCATGCCTTCCTTGATGAAGGGGATGTCGCCTTCCGAGACCTCGATCTTTATCTCCATGTCGGCGAGGTCGGCTATCTGGGCTATGGTCGGCGTGGTCTGGTTGGCGTTCACAGTCTGGCCTTCCTTCACGGGAACGGAAACTATGGTGCCGTCCAGCGGGGCCACGATCTTGGTGTAGCCGAGGTTGGTCTCAGCCGTGACCACCTGTATCTTCTGCTGGACAATCTGCGATTCCATCTCCTTCAGGCTGGCCCTGGCGGCGGCGAGTGCGTTCTCGGCGTCTTCAAGGGCGGCGCGGGAGGTGGCGTCCGTCTTCTTCAGCTTCTTCTCGCGCTCGTACTTGGTCTGGGCCACCTTGAGGGCGACCTTGCGGGATTCGAGCTGGGCCTCGTAGGTGGAGAGGCGGGCGCGGGCGATGTCGAGGTCGTTCTGCTGGGTCACAGGGTCTATCTGGGCGATGAGGTCGCCCTTCTTCACCTGCTGGCCGATGACGGCGTGCAGGGCGATGATCTTGCCCGAGGCCTGCGCGCCGACAGTGACGAGCTGTACGGCGTCCACTTCGCCGGTGGCGTTGACTGTCTTGCGAATGTTGCCGCGCTTAACCGTCTCGGTGAGGTAATGTATCTTTTCACCGGCGCTCTTCGTGCTGTTCCAGTAATAATAGCCGCCGCCGGCAAGGGCGATGGCGAGCAGGGTGATGAGAACTTTCTTCTTCATGGAGTACCTCTCCGGCGGGTAGTTGCGTGGCGTGCAGGGGCACACAGGTGTTCTTGAGCAAGATATACAATAAAAAAGGCGGGATGCTAAGGGGGGGCAGTGTTGCAAAACCTTGCCCGGGAGCGATGGGCGGGGAGTATCTGAAATCTATATTGCAGGCATGGCGAAAGCGTGGTGCAACTCATTATGTTTTTTGAGGAATTTTTCAGGAGAGGCTTTCAGGGGAGAGGTGTTTTGCAAGAAAAAAGGCAGGGATTTGCCCTGAAGGACGTTCCCGGGAGAAGAAAAGCCGGGCAATGTGGCAGTTCCGGCAGTTTTGCCCCTTCCTTCCATCGGCAAGCCGCTTTTCCAGAGGTGGAAATTTCCGGCTTTGCAGTGTAGGCTTGGTCTGCTCCTGCATCTTCCAACACCGCGAGAAAAGAAGCCATGATACGCAAAGCCACGCTGGACGACCTCGACGCCATCTCCGCCATCTATGACGCCATACACGACCGCGAGGAGGCCGGCCTTGCCGTCATCGGCTGGAACCGCGCCATCTATCCCACCCGCGCTTCGGGGGAAGCGGCCATCCTTGCCGGGGAGATGTATGTGCTGGAGGAGGAAGGCCGCGTGCTTGCCGCCGCCAAGATCAACCAGAAACAGGAAGAGAGCTACGCCGAAGGCTCATGGACGCATGACGCTCCGGACAGCGAGGTGCTGGTCCTGCACACGCTCGTGGTGCATCCCGAGGCCGCAGGGCGCGGCATAGGCACTCGCTTCGTGGCCTTCTATGAGGAATGCGCCGCCCGCATGGCCTGCCCGTATCTGCGCATGGACACCAATGCCCGCAACGCGGCGGCCCGCGCTCTGTATAAGAAGCTGGGCTATATCGAAGTGTCCATCATCCCCTGTGTTTTCAACGGGATAGCAGGCGTGAACCTCGTCCTTCTCGAAAAGACGCTCGCCCTGTAGCACTCCACCACAGCGCAAAAAAAGCCCGTTAAAAACGGGCTTTTCCTTGACCTCGCCGGAGGCGCCGCCGTAAAGCGGCGGTTTGAGCGCCGACCCCACGCCGACTGGAAGAAGTCGGATCGTAGCCATGTCGTTCTGTGAGCCAAGGAGTTGAAAAATGATGTTGTCTCCCAAAGCCCGCTTGGCCCCCGACTACAAAAAAAGCCCGTAAAAAACGGGCTTTTCCTTGCCCTCGCGGGAGGCCCCGCCGTAAAGCGGCGGTTTGAGCGCCGACCCCACGCCGACTGGAAGTCGGCATCTGTGGTGGGCGAGGCGCGGTCTGAATGTCAC
>JAZQMJ010000031.1:0-5030 GCA_045543435.1 Mailhella sp. | reverse complement strand
GCCGCCGCCATGGCAGGGCCGGCCGAACCTCCGGCATTGGAATGGAACACCTGCCCATCGGCATGGGAGCAGGACACGGCACAGCGCCCGGCAGAAGCGCATCGGCTCCCGGTGAGGAGACCGGGGGCAAGGCACAGCCTTCCGGGCTTTTCGGCGGCAAGGCGCGAAGCAAGAGCCCTGCCTCCGCTGGCTTTCAGTTCCGGCGGAAGGGGCTGTATGCGGCAGAGGCCGCTCTCGGCATCGACATGGAGGCAGCTTCGCATTCACGGACCTTTTTTCTGCCGCCGCAAGCCGTTCCTGCCGGGAACGCGCTTCGGAAGCAGTGCGGGAAAGGACTAGGCCTGCTCGTCTTCCTTCTTCTCTTTCTTGCCGCCCTTGGCGCTGAGGTCTATCTCATCGGGTTCAGAAAGGGCGCCGCGGAAACTGCTGATGGCACGGCCGAGGCCGCGGCCGATCTCCGGCAGGCGCTTGGCGCCGAATATCACGAGGCAGAGAACGAGTATGAGCAGGATCTCCTGCGTTCCAAGACCGAACATATCGGACCTCCGAAAACTATTCTGGATGATTGACAGAGTATTAGGGACAAAAAGGATACAGGTCAAGCCGAGGCGGAACGCCCCCATGGGAGAAGGCAGGCCGGCCTGCGCCAGCAGAGGCTAGCGCGCCACAGGCCCTTCGTACTTCTCGAAGCGGAACTTCTGGGCGACCTGCGGGTATTTCGCCCTGTCCACCTCTTCCATGAACATGGCGAAGGGGCGCACCCAGGTCTCCTTCGTGCCGTACAGGGCGCGATAGACCACATATCTCTCGTCCGTTTCGGAATGGCGCGCCCAGCTCAGCACTTCGTAGAGGTACTTGTTCGGCTCGACGGAAAGCACGTCTCCCGAAAGCTCACGCTTGAAATGCTTCACGATATCGCCGGGCTGGAAGCGCAGTTCCAATGCTTCGTCCATGGTATCTTCCCCTTTCTGTCTCTGGATAAAAAACAGCCCCGGAACAGGACGCCCCGGGGCTTCGCGGCAGTATCAGCCGCAGAAATACATGGCCGTCAGCGTAGCCGAAAGGATAGCGAGAAGCACAGAATAGGATTCGCGACCTTCCCATTTGAGCAGGAAGAGCTGCAGCGGGGTAGCCACGATATAGGCCAGCACGCCCGCCAGCAGGCCGAGGCCGAGGCCGGACAGGGAGACCGTGACAGGAGTGATGCCCGTATAGACGCAGAACAGCCCCGTATAGCACCCCGTGAGAAGAAGCCCGCCGAACAGGCTGAAAATATTGCGCGTGCTGAAATACATGGCGATGACGATGCCCGCGTTGAACAATATCCAGGCCTCGTAGGCCATGGAAGAGCCCCAGCCTGTAGCGGTGACAGTACGGCCCACATAGCTGGGCAGGGCGAGCAGTGCCACAAGGAGAGCTATCAGCAGTATTCTCATCTTTACTCCATGGTTAGAGGTACTCCTTATCCCTATCACGCAGAAGCGGCAGGCTCAACTCTTTTCCAAGGGGAATGATGGCTGTGCGCACGCGTCCTCGCAATTGTTACAAATCCTCTCAGATGCTTCCCGAGTCATTGCCATATGCACTTTTCTTTCCTATCATGCAGATAAGCACATCAAGGACTCGCGGCCGGTATGGGGTCCGCCACGCTTCCATCAACGCGCCCTCCCCTGCGCCCCGCTCCGCCACGGCGGATAAGAAAAGGAACTCACCATGAAGAAGATCTATGTGATGGGCCTTGCCCTCACCCTCCTGCTTTCCGGCGGCTGCGCCAATATGAACGGCATGGGCAAGGGCGCCACCTACGGCACGGCCGGCGGTGCGGCGGCCGGTGCCCTGCTCGGCCAGGCCATCGGCGGCAACACCAAGGCCACTGTGCTGGGCATGGCTGTCGGCGCGGCTATCGGCGGCCTCACCGGCACCGGCATCGGCTACATGATGGACAAGCAGGAACAGGACATGCGCAACGCCCTTGCCCAGTCCGAAGCCATTGCCGTGGAACGCGAAGGCAACGTGCTGGCCCTCACCTTCAAGAGCGACTTCACCTTCGCCGTGAACTCCTCCGCTCTCCGTTCCGGCCTTAACGCCGAACTCGACCGCGTGGCCCAGATACTTGCCGCCTACCCCCAGACCACCATACTCGTGGCCGGCCACACCGACAGCACCGGTTCCGACGAATACAACATGAAGCTCTCCCAGCAGCGTGCGGACAGCGTGAAGAACGCCCTCGTCCAGCGCGGCGTGGCTCCCCAGCGCATCAGCGCCGTGGGCTACGGCGAAGGCCAGCCCGTGGGCGACAACGAGACCGAGTTCGGCCGCCAGCAGAACCGCCGCGTGGAAGTGCGCATCAACCCCACCCAGCAGGACCAGTATCAGCAGTACCAGCAGTACTAAACGCTCCGGCGTATGATTCCACGGGGGAGGTGCGGCCAAGCCACGCCTCCCCTTTTCCATAGGATGTGACTGTGATCGCCTATCTCGGCATCTTCGCTTCGGCCTTCGTTTCGGCCACACTGCTCCCGGCGCAGTCCGAAGCCGTGCTCGGCGCGCTCCTGGCCGACGGCAGCCATTCCGCCGTGCTCCTCATCGCCGTGGCCACGCTGGGCAATACGCTGGGGGCGGCCACCAACTGGCTTCTCGGGCTCTATGTGAACCGCTTCAAGGATCGCCGCTGGTTCCCGGTGAAGCCGGAACGGCTGGCGCAGGCCGAACGCTGGTACCGCCGCTGGGGCCGCTGGAGCCTGCTCCTGAGCTGGGCCCCGGTGTTCGGCGACGCGCTCTGCCTTGCGGCTGGCGTCCTGCGCGAGCCCTTCCGCTCCTTCTTCGGCATAGTCCTTGCGGCAAAGTTCCTGCGCTACCTCGCGGTGGCGGCCCTGATAGCCAGCATGCTGTGAGGCGCACCGCCTCTCTCCTGACACGAAGAAAGCCCCCTCGGCATGACGCTGAGGGGGCTTCGTTTCATGGTTTCGCCAGACTTAGAAAGTCAGGGGAGCCCAGGGAATGATCTTGAAGAGGCCCATGCCGATGAGGGCGCCGATGATGGGGCCGACGAGGGTCACGATGCCGTAGCTCCAGTTGGAGTCGGCCTTGTTCTTCATGGGCAGCACCCAGTGAGCGAGGCGGGGGCCAAGGTCACGGGCGGGGTTGATGGCGTAGCCGGTCAGGCCGCCGAGGGACATACCGATGGACACGATGATGCAGAAGACAAGGATATTGCCCTGAGCGCCGACCATGCCGTTGACCTGGGAAAGGCCGAGGATGGCGAACATGAGCACGAAGGTGCCCACGATTTCGCTGAGGAAGTTGCGGGGAAGGTTGGGGATGGAGGGAGAGGTGCAGAAGCAGGCGCGCTTGAGCAGGGGGTCTTCGGTGGCGTCGAAATGGTCAGCGAAGAGGAGCCACATGAGCACAGCGCCGCAGAAGGCACCGGCCATCTGGGCCACGCAGTAGCCGAACACCATGGACCAGGGGAACATGCCGCCGACGGCGAAGGCGATGGTCAGAGCGGGGTTGAAATGGGCACCGGAAGAAGCGCCGAAGATGCACACGGGCAGGAGGACGGCCAGACCCCAGGCGAAGGTGATCTGCACAGGGCCGGCGCCCTTGAAGCCGGAGCGGTTGAGGAGGACGTTGGCCACGACACCGTCGCCAAGGAGGATGAGGAGCATGGTGCCGAGGAATTCACCAATATAAGGCATGTCTGAGTACCTTCAAAATGGTTGGAAAGTGGATAGGGACAAAGCGGCAGAGCAGGCAGTTCCGAGGCTGCTGGCACGGCCGGGACTTCTTTGACGGCAGAGCGAAAGCGTAGAGCTGCGCCAGTGAGGCTTGCAGGCGCAAAACTTTTCCGCCCTTGCGGAAATTTCGCAGGCTGAAGCCCGCGAAGGGAAAGCCCCCGCCCCGCGGGGAGGCGGGGGAGTTTTCAGAGTTCAGAGAGGAAGACTTTTAGTCTCCGCTACTCAGAGCCGAAGACTTCACCTTTCAGGCTCAGTCTTCCTTGGCCCAGCCGTAGGCGCACTTCACAGCCTTCTTCCAGCCGGCGAGCTTCTTGTCGCGGTCGACGGGAGTGATGGAAGGACCGAAGACCTTGTCGATGGCCCAGTTGGCGATGACGTCGTCCTTGCTCTTCCAGTAGCCGACGGCGAGGCCGGCGAGGTAGGCGGCACCCATGGCGGTGGTCTCCACGCAGGTGGGACGGTTCACGGGAGCCTGGTTGATGTCGGCCTGCATCTGCATGAGCAGGTTGTTGGCAGAGGCGCCGCCGTCCACCTTGAGGGCGGTGAGGCGGATGCCGGAGTCAGCTTCCATGGCGCCGAGCACGTCGTAGGTCTGGTAGGCCAGAGATTCGAGGGTGGCGCGGATGATGTGGTAGCGGTTGACGCCGCGGGTCAGGCCCACGATGGTGCCGCGGGCGTAGGCGTCCCAGTGGGGAGCGCCGAGGCCGGCGAAGGCGGGCACGACGTAGCAGCCGTTGGTATCCTTCACCTTGGAGGCGAAGTATTCGGAGTCAGAGGCGGAATCCACGACCTTGAGCTGGTCGCGCAGCCACTGGATGGCGGAACCGGCCACGAAGATGGAACCTTCGAGGGCGTAGGTCACCTTGCCGTCCAGGCCCCAGGCGATGGTGGTGACGAGGCCGTTCTTGGAGAACACGGGCTTGTCGCCGGTGTTCATGAGCGTGAAGCAGGCCGTGCCGTAGGTGTTCTTGGCTTCACCGGCGGTGAAGCAGGTCTGGCCGAAGAGGGCGGCCTGCTGGTCGCCAGCGGCACCGGAGATGGGGATGGGGCCGCCGAAGAGGTCGGCCACAGTCTCGCCGTACACGCAGGAAGAAGGCTTGGCTTCCGGCAGCATGCAGGCCGGAATGTTGAGGATGGACAGGAGTTCCTCGTCCCACTTCAGATCGACGATATTGAACAGAAGGGTACGGGAAGCGTTGGAGTAGTCGGTCACATGCACCTTACCGCCGGTGAGCTTCCAGATGAGCCAGGTTTCCACGGTACCGAAAAGCAGCTTGCCGGCTTCGGCCTTTT
>JAZQMJ010000030.1:0-6835 GCA_045543435.1 Mailhella sp. | reverse complement strand
GGGGCGCGGTGGGGGGGGTGGGAAGGGTGGGGAAACTCGCCGTGCAGTTCCGTGAACACGCGGTTGAGGTCTGCGCTCTTGGCATGGGCGTCGATGCGTACGACAGGCTTGAGATATTCGGTACAGCTGCCGGAACCGCGGAATTCCATGCCCTGCACGAAAGCCGTGAGGCGGGGAACGGTAACGCCTTTCAGAGAAAGGTCGAGTTCATGGAAGTCGGCACGGATATCGTCGAGCGCGTACTGGAGGCCGGGATCCATGAGGCGGCCGAAGCCGAACCAGCGGGTCAGGCTGAAGTGATGCACCTTGGCCTTGCCGCGGAATATGGGATCGCCCTGAGGAAGGCCGGAGATGATGCCGTCGAAGACGATGCGGTCGTCGCCCATGCGGACGTCGGCCTTCGATACGGCAATGCCGTTTTCTATGTCGGTCAGGGTGAAGGGGATATCCAGCGATATCGGAACGTTGTGTCCGTTCATCGGCAGGAGCGCCGTGAGGGCCGTTCTGCCTGCGGCGTTGAGGAGGCCTCCGGATGGGTCTGCGGAGAAGGAAGCCTGCAGGTTGAAGCGCAGGGGCTCGGGCATGGGGAAGTAGCGGTACGGGGCAGAAATGCGGCGGCCCATAGCCGCATCGAGCGAGCCCAGCTGGAGAGCTGTCGATATGGAGGCCTGCCCCTCCCATTCGGAGTCCAGACCTTTAAAAAGGGAAGCGATGGAGACTCGGCTTTCCTTGGCCGAGAGGTCTATCCCCGATGCGAGGAGATAGCGGATGGAGTCCACAGAGAGGTCGAGTTTCCCGGGGACGAGGCTGGGGATGACGGCATGGATGTTCAGGCCGGAAAGGGTGAGGCTGTCCTTGCCGTCGGCGCTGGCGAAATGGCACGTTCCGTTGCGCAGTTCGAGATGCAGGCCGGTGATATGGAGAGGTATGTCCGGCACAGTGAAGGGGATATCGGGTTCGCTTCCTTCCTGCGGGGCGTGGAGGGCCTTCTGCATGATGGCGCCGGAGATGTCGAGCGTGGGAGAATCCAGGGCGATGGTGCGCACGATAGGCTTCAGGCGCAGGAGCGAGAACCAGCTCACCTGCACGGAAGCGCGGCGGGCGCTGAATTCCAGATGGTCGAGAGTGCCTCGGCGCAGACTGAGATCCTCGATGGTGACTTCCGGCATGGGAAGGAAGGAGAGGGAGACCCGCCCGATGTCGCTGCGGACGCCGAGAGTGGATTCGAGGACATAGGACACAGTACCGCCCAGACGCGATGGCTGGAGCCATGCGATGTAGGCGTAGACGAACACTGTGAGCAGGATGCCCCACAGCGCGAGAAGTACTGTTCCCAGACGGGCTTTGCGCATATTCCCTCTTGACGTGCCGCGGGAGTTTTCGTACCGATTCTGTAGCCCCCGGCCTGTTCCGCATAGTAGAAGACTTGCTGGCTGTTCACAAGTATGGAAGCCGGGCTTTTATCGCAGATACCCGCAGAAATGCGGAATGGAGATGCTATGACCGCAATTCACGTTATGGCGGCAGCCGCCATCCTTATGGTCGGGCTGGCCTGCGCCATCCTTCCCTTCGCCGCCGTGTGGGACAGGCGCCTTGCCGTTGCCCGCCGCCGTTCCCTTTACGACAAGAGCGCCGGGCAGGTCGAATCCCTGACTGCCATCCTCGGTGCGCTTTTCGCCGTTGCCCTTGGTGCCGACCTCCTTATGAAGGGCTCCATCGACAGCCTCATGACCGGGCCCTGGCGAGTCCTCTGGGAAGGCATGGTGATGATATCCGCCTTTGCTGCCCTGAGCGCCATCATCGTCCTTTATGCCAAGCGCGGCCTGCGCAATGCCTTCAGCGTCCTGAGCGGCCTTGCCTTCGCCGCTTCGGGCAGCCTCTGCGTCCTGCTGGTATGGGCTTTCCTCTTCGGGGCTGTCCATGTTCCTGCCGCCGGAGCAGAGCAGGCCGCCCATGACCTTATCGTGGTGCTTGCCAGCCTGAAGAGCGCAGACTTTGTCCTTTTCGTTCTGTTCAGCGTCCTGTTCGCCGCTTCCGGCGCGTACGGCCTTGCCCTCTGCTGGCACATCCTCCTTCGCAATCGCGACGACTTCGGGCGCGACTACTACAGCTTCGTGCTGGGCGTGCGTTCCCGTCAGGCTGCCCATGCCGGACTTTTCCTTTCCATGGTAGCGGCCGTGCAGTATTCCCTGTATCCTCAGATGGCCAAGGACTGGGCCCTCTCCCGCCTGCCCTTCGCTGGCGAATATGCCGAAGCCGTTCTGGCCGGCGGCCTGCTCTGCCTGCCCGTGGCCTTCACTCTCTGGTATTCCATGTCCCGTTCTTCCGTGCCCATGCAGAAGCGTTCCTACGCGTTCCTTGCTCTTTTCCTGCTGGTCGCGGGTGCGTACTGCCTGCTGGTGCGCATCTAGTTTCTGAGCATTCGCAAAAAGAACACGCTCCGGGCTTTGCGGCTCGGAGCGTTTTCTTTCTTGCAGGATGACTACAGCCCGCCTGGGCCGTTATGCTTTATTTTCACTTCATCGCCGTTCAGGATGACAGTGTAGTTCTGAGGGCCGCCGCTTCCGGTGCCAAGCACGAGAGGGAGTACCTGCACCATGCCGCAGACGCGGGTGCGAAGCTCGTTGTTGAGGCCGGAACTGCGCAGTGCCGTGCGCCATACCTGACGCCCAGTTTCCTTTCCCTTGTACAGCTCCCAGCCTTCGAGGAGCAGGTCCACAGTGAAGACAGTGTAGGAGGTCGCCACGGGTTCTTCATAATAGACATAGTCGACATGACGATGCCTGCCGTGCCCCACATATACGGGCATGGTGCGGGTGACGTAGGTGATATCGGTGACGGTCCGGGGTTCCTGCTGTTTCCAGCTGAGCTTCACCAGCGTCTGGGCGGCGTCGCGGTTGGAGACGATGTTCCAGCCCTTGGCGGTGAAAGCAGGCGCTGCCAGTGCGACCATTTCCTTGAAGAGCAGGTCGCGCTCGGACATGCCTTCGTCCCCGGGCACGATCAGGCAGTTGGGGCCGGAAGGCGGCTGGGTATCGCAGAGGGAATCGACGGACACGGAATAATGCGTTCCGCAGCCGGTGATGAGAAGACAGAACAGGACGAGCGTGAGCCGGAGGAGTTTTTTCATGCGGCCTCGGTATGTTGGACGTGATAAAACAGCTATGAAAAAAGCGGCCGGAGTTTACACTCTGACCGCTTCGTTTCCAATGGCGCGCCCGGCGTGAGTCGAACACGCGGCCTACAGCTCCGGAGGCTGTCGCTCTATCCAGCTGAGCTACGGGCGCAGTGAGGGCAATATGCCCTGTGGGGGCCGCCTTGTCAACGCTTTTCCCTGTGCGGCGGCTGAACAGCGCATGGGGAAAGGGGCGGCCTCGCTTCCTAGCGGCCCATGCCGCTGAGGAATTCCTTGTTGCTCTTGGTGCCCTTCATCTTGTCCAGCAGGAATTCCATGCTGTCGATGGGGGCCATGGGGGCGAGTATCTTGCGCAGTATCCACACGCGGTTGAGCACGTCGTCGCCGAGAAGGAGGTCTTCCTTGCGGGTACCGGAGCGGTTGATGTCGATGGCGGGGAAGACGCGCTTGTCGGAGAGGTGGCGGTCCAGATAGATCTCGCAGTTGCCCGTGCCCTTGAATTCTTCGAAGATGACTTCGTCCATGCGGGAGCCGGTGTCGATGAGGGCCGTGGCGATGATGGTGAGCGAGCCGCCGCCTTCGATGTTGCGGGCCGCGCCGAAGAAGCGCTTGGGCCGCTGGAGGGCGTTGGCGTCGAGGCCGCCGGAAAGGACGCGGCCGCTGGAGGGCGTCACTGTGTTGTAGGCGCGGCCGAGGCGGGTGATGGAGTCGAGCAGGATGACCACGTCGCGCTTGCGCTCCACGAGGCGCTTTGCCTTTTCGAGAACCATTTCAGCCACCTGCACATGGCGCTGCGGCGGTTCGTCGAAGGTGGAGCTCACCACTTCGGCGTTCTTCACGCTGCGCTCCATATCCGTCACTTCTTCGGGGCGTTCGTCCACGAGGAGGATGATGAGGTAGGCGTCAGGATAGTTGGCGTTGATGGCGTTGGCTATGGTCTGGAGCAGTATGGTCTTGCCGGTGCGGGGAGGAGCCACGATGAGGGCGCGCTGGCCGCGGCCGATGGGAGACATGAGGTCGACGATGCGCGACGACATGTTCTTGGAGTCGGTCTCCATGAGGAACTGCTTATCGGGGTAGACCGGCGTGAGATTGTCGAAAAGGACGAGATGGCGGGCCTTTTCAGGGTCCTGGAAGCCTATCTCGTTGACCTTGACGAGGGCGAAGTAGCGTTCCCCTTCCTTGGGCGGGCGGATCTGGCCGGAAACGCAGTCGCCTTTGCGCAGGTGGTAGCGGCGGATCTGCGAGGGGGAGACATACACGTCGTCGGGGCCGGCCATGTAGCTGCAGAGGGGGGAGCGCAGGAAGCCGTAGCCGTCGGGCAGTATTTCGAGCACGCCGTCGCTGTGGATGACGCCGTTCTGGGAGGAGCAGGCCTGGAGCAGGGCGAAGATGAGTTCCTGCTTGCGCATGGAACTGGCGTTCTCAAGCTGGTACTTTTCCGCAAGATCCATGAGATCCTGCATCTTTCTCGTCTTGAGTTCAGTGAGATTGAGGACGCTTTCTTCGGTAATGGGAGCCGGGGCTTCCATTTCAGGTTCGACAGGAGCTTTGCGCTTCCGTATAGGCATAGAGAACCGCCGATATGTAAGGGAGAGGAGAAGGATGCCGCGGACTCCGGCAGGGAAGGCCGGGAGGCGGCCGCAAAAAGAGGGAAGTGCCGCCGACAGGCGATACACATGGCTGAACTATAGCGGCTTTTGCGGCCAATAGCAAGCACCGCACGGGTTTTGGCCCATGCGGTGCAGTGCGATGCTTACTTTTTGCGGGTGTTGGCGACGTTGATGGCGCGTTCGGGCCCGTCCACAGCGAAGCGGATGATGGCGTCGATGATGTCCGGGAAGGACTTCTCCACGGCGTCCTTGTCCGGGCCGAAGAAGTGGCCGAGCACCCACGAGGTCACCTGCTCGCGGTCCTGAGGCTTGCCCACGCCGACGCGCAGGCGGTAGAAATCCGGCGTGCCCAGCCTCTGCTGTATGGACTTGATGCCATTGTGGCCTGCCGCGCCGCCGCCCTTCTTGAGCTTGAGGCGGCCGGGTTCGAGGTCGAGCTCGTCATGCACCACGAGGAGCTGTTCGGGCTTGAGCTTGTAGTAGGCCATGATGGGCTGTACGGCGTCGCCGCTCAGGTTCATGAAAGTCTGGGGTTCGGCCACCAGCCAGGTTCCGCCGCCCGGGATGAAGACGCGCCAGAGCAGGGCGTTGAACTTCGAGCCGGAAAGCTGTTCCGGCCTGCGGCCGTTGCCGCGCTCCGCTTCTTCAAGAAGCATCTCTACGGCCATGAAGCCGATATTGTGGCGGGTGCCCTGATACTTGGCGCCGGGGTTGCCGAGGCCGACGATGATACCATTCAGATCCATGATATATTCCGAAGGAAGAGTTGTTGCGGGGAAAGCCGAATGTGCGGCAGAGAAGGGTGGCTGTCAAGTCCTGAAGCGGGAATGCCGCCTGCGCGCCTTGGCAAGAGGCGGCTCTGGTGATAAAGGAAGAGAGCGCGCAGCGATGCCGCAGAATAAACATGGCAGGAGAAGCAAATGCCCGATCTGTATCGTCTCGACATCATGGTGAATGAAGAAGATTTCCCTCTGGCGCAGGCCCTTGTGGCCGAAGTCGCCGAGATGGGCTGGGAAGAGGAATCCCTGCCTACGGGCGACATGCTCCTGCGCGTGACCTGTGAGGTCGAGGCTGAGCGCGACGCTCTTGCCGAAGAACTCGCCTCCGCTGTTCCCGCCGCTGAGCTCACGAAGGAATTCATCCCCGACCAGGACTGGACGGCCAACTGGCGCAGTTATTTCACCCCTGTGGAAGCCGGTGATTTCTTTATCCTTCCCCCGTGGATGCAGGACGAAGACGCCAAGGGCCGCATCAAGATAGTCATCGAGCCCAAGTCCGCCTTCGGTACCGGCCATCACCCCACCACGACCATGTGCCTCGAAGCCATCACCCGCCTGCATAAGGCTGGCGTGCTCAAGGACGGCCAGACTTTCCTCGATATGGGCACGGGCACGGGCATACTCGGCATCGGCTGTGTGAAGCTCGGCCTTTCCGGCTTCGGTGCGGACATCGACCCGCTTTCCATCAGCAATTCCATCGAGAACTGCGAGATGAACGGCGTGGGCGCTGAGTTCGAGATCCAGGAAGGCAGTGTGGAGCTGGTGGAAGGCCGTCAGTTCGACGTGGTCATCGCCAATATCCTCGCCGGCCCTCTCAAGGAGATGGCTCCTGCCCTCCTGCCTCTGGTGAAGCCCGGCGGCTGTCTCATCCTTTCCGGCTTCCTCGCCGTTCAGGTCCCCGGTATGCTCGAAGCCTATGCCAGCATGGGCGAGCCCCAGCAGATACGCACCGCCTCCCTTGCCAGCGATCCTACCCGTTCCGCTACGGCCGACCAGCCCGAAGCCGACGACTGGGTCTGCTTCTTCTGGCCCAAGCTCGACTAGTCCAAGACGACAGATGAAGGAAGAGCCGATGTTCCGCGAAGGACATCGGCTCTTTTTTGTGGGAAAATCGAAGGACTAGCCTTTTCTGAACAGCATCTTCTGCAGGTCGGCCACAGTGGCCGCTCCGCGGTATTTCTTGTCGCCCGGGCAGATGATGGGCGTGTAGCCGAGCCGCTGGGCCTGCGTCATGCGGATATCGTGGCTGGAGACGGGGCGTATCTGCCCGTTGTGGTCAAGTCGGATCGTAGCCATGTCGTTCTGTG
>JAZQMJ010000029.1:0-2635 GCA_045543435.1 Mailhella sp. | reverse complement strand
AAGGGAAGGAAACTTTTGGAAAAGTTTTCCTTCCCTTCCCCGCACCCCATCCCATCCTTCAAAACTTTTTAATGAGTTCCCTTCTGAAATGGTTTTCGGGAGGGGGTACGGGGGGAGGAGCTTTTTACTAAAAAGCTGCCTCCCCCGTATGCTATCCAGAGGAAACGATGCCGGAACTACCAGAAGTTGAGACTGTAGCGCGGACGCTGGCCCCGCAGGTATGCGGGCGGCGCATCGTGGACATTTCTGTACTCAATGCCGGGACGTGGCAGGGAGGAACGGCGGCTGGTGAGGTTGAAAGTTTGACGCCTCGTATTCGAGGCGTCGGCAGGCGAGGCAAGCTCCTTCTCCTGCATTTCGGGGAAGGCGGGCCGGAGGCGGGCGGTGTGGAAGAAATTCCTGTGCCGACCGAGGCCGGGCAGTGGCCGCTCTTCTATTCTGCCGCAGGCATAGAGCAGGGCAGTCTGCCGCTTGAGGGCAAGACGCCGGACGAAGTGACGGCGCTGGCCTTCCATCTGCGTATGACGGGAAAACTCTTCGTCTATCCGCAGGGCACAGAGCCGGGAAAGCATACTCGCGTCATCTTCGACCTCGACGACGGCCGCAGGCTCTTCTTCGACGATACGCGCAAGTTCGGGCAGGTGCGAGTGCTTTGCGGGAAAGAGTTAGATGGATGGAATTTCTGGCGCGAGCTTGGGCCGGAACCTCTGGAAGCGAAGCCGGAAGTGTTCGCCTCGCGCTTCAAGTCCCGCAAGGCAGTGAAGGCTCTCCTGCTCGACCAGAGCGTGCTGGCTGGCGTGGGCAATATCTATGCGGATGAAAGCCTCTTCCGTGCGGGCATACGCCCTGATGCGAAAGGGGCAGACATCGAGCCGGAACGTCTGGAGAAATTGCGGCAGGCGCTGGTGGAAGTGCTTCTGCTCTCCATCCGGGAATGCGGGAGCTCTATCCGCGACTACCGCACAGCCCGGGGCGATGTGGGCGCGTTCCAGAATTCCTTCTATGCTTACGGCAGGGCAGGGGAGGCGTGCCATGTATGCGGTGCCGTGCTTAAATCGGCCCGCGTGGCCGGGCGAGCCACAGTGTTCTGCCCGAAATGCCAGAAAGATTAAAAAAAGAGGCGGCCTGAGTTTTTCAGGTCGCTTCTTTTATGTGCGGTGTCGGCAGACTCAGACTTTGGGGCGGAACTGCAGGATGTTGGCGGAATGCGAAGCCCGTTCTTCGTGCTCGCGGATAAGTTCACGGGCCATGCGGCGGGCGCGGTTGTCTGCCGGAGGCCTGTCGTAGTCGCGGCGGGTCTTCGGGCCCTGGCGCCAGGGGCGTATGTCCTTGGGCTTGGGCTCACGGGGCGTTTCGGCCGCTACCTTTTCCGCCAGCTTCGCGTTGAAGAGCTGGTTCTTGCTGCGCACGGCGTGGAGCAGGGAAAGCACCACGGCGGCTTCTTCCCATTCCTGCGAGCCGTCGAAATCCTGCACGCGCTGGAGGTACTGCGGCCACAGGGCCATGAGGGAGGCTTCGTCGAGGCCGTTGAGCTGGCGGGCTATTTTCAGGAGCAGTCTTTCCATAATGTCCTCTCGGGCCGGGAACGCGCCTCGCGGGCACGGCGGCTTTTTCCTTATACCCTGCGAAGCCCTGCCGCGCAAATGGATTCTGCGGGCATGGCCGCGTTCTCATATCGTTTTCCGGCCGGGAAACCCATCGCTGGCGCATTTGCCCGCCGCCTGATTTTGTGCTAATGATATCAAATTGTCGCGAAGGCGAGGGGGCTGGCGTGGAGCTGAGTTCCCCGGAAAGAGCGGATATTTCGCATCGTACTGATATTTCAAATGCTTTGAGCAAGTGTGGAGTTAGCATGAGCCAGCTGAAAGATATGTACCGCACCATCGTTGCGGACGGCTTCCCCGAAACCATGACCATCACCCTCGGCGAGAGCGTGCTCACCTTCCAGAAGCGTACCTGGGAAATGGGCGGCGAAGTGCGCGGCCTGCGCTACGGCGAAAACCCCGACCAGCCTGCCGCTCTCTACGAATTCGTGGAAGGCGAGAACTCTGTGGCCGGCCTCAAGTGGCGTTCCCCCAAGCAGGGCATCATCTCTGCTCTCACCGAAGAGCAGATGCTGCAGGCCGGCAAGCACCCCGGCAAGACCAACCTCACCGACGTGGACAACGCCTGCAACATCCTGCAGTACCTCACCAAGAAGCCTGCCGCTACCATCCTCAAGCATAACAATCCCTGCGGCGCCGCCTGGGCCGACACCCTGTACGATGCCCTGAACAACGCCTTCTGGTGCGACCGTATCGCCGCTTTCGGCGGTGCCGTGGTCGTGAACCGCCCCCTCGACATGAAGTGCGCCGAGCTCATCGCTTCCCAGTACTTCGAAGTCGTGGCCGCTCCTGCCTTTGAAGAAGGCGTGCTCGACGTTATCAAGTCCCGCAAGAACCTGCGCATCCTCGAACTGCCCGGCCTCGCCCACCTCGACGAGATCTGCGGCGTGCCTATGCTCGACTTCAAGAGCCTCACCGACGGCGGCATCGTCATCCAGAAGTCCTTCGTGAACCGCATCATGAGCGTGGAAGACTTCATCCCCGCCACCGGCGCCACCAAGGAAGGCTCCGTGTACACCGCCCGCACCCCC
>JAZQMJ010000028.1:0-3678 GCA_045543435.1 Mailhella sp. | reverse complement strand
ATTCTGGCCAGATCATGCTTCATGATGACGGAATTCATTTCGCTCAGGAAGGCCTTGCCCACGGTTTTTTCAGCAATGCCCCAAGTCGGAGGCCAAGCGGTCTTAGGAAGACAACATCATTTTTCAACTCCTTGGCTCACAGAACGACATGGCTACGATCCGACTTATTCTGGCCAGATCATGCTTCATGATGACGGAATTCATTTCGCTCAGGAAGGCCTTGCCCACGGTTTTTTCAGCAATGCCCCTGCCTCTTTTTTTTAAGGAGAGCAGGAACTTGTCGTCCTCGCGGCGCACGGCAAAGGACCAGCTCTTTCCTCCTCCGTCCTCATCATAGAGGAAGAAATACATGTCGAGGGCCACGATCTCCGCAGAGCGTATGGCCTTGGGGGCGTCATAGCTGGAACTTCTTGTGACGCCGCCGTCTATGCAGTCGTCTGCACAGTCACTGCTGTTAGCGCGGGAACTTCCCGCGCACCCGCCAAGGGCAAGGAATGTGCCCAGTGCGGCCGCGGCAAGGAGCAGGAGCGAAAGGATCTTTTTCATTGGGCTTCCCCGCTACAGATCAATACGGCCCTTCGGGGGGATATGATGCTTCAGCGGCTGGCCGTCCTTATCCAGCGTATTGAGCATGACGGCCCTGCAGTAGTCCTGAACGGCACGCACATAGGAATCCCCGGACTTGTGGAAGAGTTCTTCCAGCGTCTTGAAGGTGAAGAGCTTGCCCACGAGGAACTCGTCGCTGCCCTTCTGGAGCTCCGCCCAGTTCGAGGACAGGCGGATGAAGTCGCGATCAAGATAGAGGACATGGTGCTGGATCGTGAATTCCGGCAGCTGGGCCAGGCCGTAGAATACGGAATCCTTCCCTATCTGCTTGGCAGAGGGGATGCAGTTCTGAAGAGATTCCACTTCCCGCTGTACGCGTTTCTGCATGTTCTCCACGCGGGAGAGCCAGTTGCTGGAATGTTTTTTGAAGTTGTGGGCGAACTTGTCGAGACTGATGAGGACAAGGCCATCGCCCCTGAGCGCGAAGGACTGGCTGTCCACATTATAGGACATATACTTGCCCAGTTCGGCCCGGATGGAATGCAGCTGTTTCATGACGTCGTCGCTGGCGATGAAGCGGCCGTCCTTCCTTTCACCCTTCTTCACGTTCTCCGTGTAGGACTTGAGCAGGTTTCTGATGTTCGTGATCACCTGCAGATAATTTTTGGCGTAGCCCTGACTCCATTTCAGCAGCTCCCCGTAATACTTTATGCCCCTGTAGAGGGCGGGGCGGTAATCCTTCACTTCCACGTGCGTGCCGTAGAGGTTGGCGATATGGGGAACGAGGGAGTTTATGATCTTGCTTTCCCGCCTGAGAGCCTCCTCCTCGGCGCTGTTGCCGAAGACGAGGGGCGGGCCGTTGTCCAGATCGATGAGCGACTGCTTGTAGGCGATGAGCTGGGGCACGCAGAGCGCGGTCTTGTCGGGATCCCACACGAAATCGTTTTCGAATTTGTCGTTGGCGGTGACGCAGGATTGCAGGGCCTTGAAGGCGTTCTGCATCTTCTCGGCCTGCTGCTGGGCATAGACGCGGCCGTTCACAGGGGCTTTGTTGGCTTTGTCCTGGAACTGCTGGTTCTGGGCGAAGGCCGGAACGGCAAGGCAGAGCGTGAGGCATCCGGCGCCCATCCAGCGGAACATATCTTTCATGGCGAACATGGCGTTTCCTTTCCTGCATGAGGGGGCTAGAAGCGCACGTCGTAGGTGTTGACGTACCAGCGGCCATTGCCCTTGCGGCGCAGTTCGTGGCGGTTCTTGCCGCCGCGCTGCTTGCCGCTTTCCTCGAAGGCTCGGCTCATCACGATGGCCATTTCCTCCACCTCGCCAGAACCCTTGCTCACGGCGCTCTTCTGGTCGGCGCTCATGAAGAAGTCGTCGAGGTCGTCGCCTCCGGTGAAGCCCTTGATGACTGTTATCTCAGGCTCGTCGAACAGGGCGTGCACATATTCCTTCTGGAAGCGTTCCTGATGCAAGTCCCAGTGGTAGCGCAGGAGCGACTTGCCGGTGTCGGAGCGCTGGCGGTCGGGGTGTATGCACTGGGCGTACAGGTCGAAGTTCTTTTCCTTGATGGCCGTGGCGAATATCTCCATGAGGCGCTTCGGGGCCACGTTGTCGGGGATGGACTTCACCGTGTACCAGCCGTCCTTTATCTTCTCCACTTCCTCTTCGCCGCAGAAGGTGCCGGAATTCTCGTGGCTGGCATCGTAGCGGGCCATGACGCGTTCGCCGGCGTAGAGGTATTCGGGCTGTACTATCCAGCCCCACGCGGCCGCGGCCACCTTGGTCTCGCCGGCTTCGGGCGATTCCGCCACCACGCCGGTGATCTTGCCGAGCATGGTGAAGCTGATGCTCTCGCCGAGGCTGGCGTCCACGAAGCGGCGGTAACGCTTCACGGCTTCGTAGGGGCCGAGCCACGCCCTGCCGTCGATATCAACGAAATAATAGCCGGAAGAAGGCTTGCCCACATGGATATACTCGCCCGACATGCCGATAAACTGGTTGTTCGGGTAGAGCACGTCATCCAGCACCACATATCTGCCGATGTAGTCTTCGACATGGACCTGTGTCGGGTCGGGCGCGGGGAAGGCCTTGGTGATGGGGGACTTTTCGGCAAGCTGTTTCTGCCACTCATCCTGGTTCAGCTTGCGGAAGCGTTCGCGCAGGGCTTCTTCGTTCCTCTTGTAGGCCACCATTTCCGGGGAGATCTCGAGGAAGTCGCCCTTGCTCTTCATGTTGGCGATGCTGGCGCGGCGCATGAGGTCCTGCACCTTGGGGTCGTCAGGGTACAGGCGCACCAGCTCGCGGATGCGGGTGAGGGCCTCGCGGCGGTTATGGTAGCGGCCCATGTCCGCACCCTGGGCGCGGGCCACCTCCTTCTCAAAATCCGTGAGGAAGATGTTCGCCTTGTTCACCTCGTTCGCAGGCGCAGGACCGGCATAGGCCTGTGCCGAGCACAGCATGAGGCCGAGGAGCATGGCGGCAGTGAGTTTGTTCATGGAGTCTCCTGTTGCTGGAAAACAGAATCCGAAACAAGGCAGGACAAGCCTTCTCTTGTTTTGATATTAGGATGACAATAGAGAGGAAGAAGAGAAAAAGCTATTACCCCAAGGGTGAATTTTACCGAAAAAGCAGAAGTTCTGTCTGCTCCGGGCGGGGAGTGGAAGGGGGACCGGGAGGCCGCAGACCGCCGCCTGTCAGTTCCCAAAAGGAGAACAGCGCTCCTCAAGCGCCAAGAGAAAACGGGGCCGCCGTCTATTGCTCCGTGCCGAAAAAACGCAAAGACTACGTCCCGGCCTTCCTCGAAGAAGGCATGATCGACGGGCGGCAGGTCATGTTCCCTGTGGCCAAGTCTTCGCGCGCGCTGTTCGTCAACGCCACCATTTTCGACAGGTTTTCCGCCGAGACCGGTCTGACCTACGACGACCTCATCACCTGGGAAGGCATGTTCAAGGCCGCCGAGGCGTATCACCGCTGGTCGGGCGGCAAGGCTTTTTTCAAGTACGACGAATGGATGCACTACAGCCTGCTCAATACGGCCGCGCTCGGCGGTGAATTCTTTGCGGGCCGTAAGGTGAACTTCGATTCTCCGCACTTCGCCCGCGTGTGGAAACAGCTTGCCCGCGCCGCGCTGAG
>JAZQMJ010000027.1:0-2053 GCA_045543435.1 Mailhella sp. | reverse complement strand
AACTCCTTGGCTCACAGAACGACATGGCTACGATCCGACTTGATGTGATCGTTCTGCTGGGCGGTCGTACCGGCCGTGACGGCATCGGCGGTGCTACCGGTTCTTCCAAGAGCCACAACCTGAAGTCTCTGACCACCATGGCTTCTGAGGTTCAGAAGGGTAACGCTCCCGAGGAGCGTAAGATCCAGCGTCTGTTCCGTAACAGCGAGGTCACCCGCCTCATCAAGCGCTGCAACGACTTCGGCGCAGGCGGCGTTTCCGTGGCCATCGGTGAGCTCGCCGCCGGCATCCGCATCCAGCTCGACGCCGTGCGCAAGAAGTACGAAGGCCTGAACGGCACCGAACTCGCCATCTCCGAATCCCAGGAACGCATGGCCTGCGTGGTCGCCGCCAAGGACGCCGCCCAGTTCATCGCCGAAGCCGAGAAGGAAAACCTCGAAGCCTACCAGGTGGCCGAAGTCACCGCCGAGCCCCGCATGGTCATGCAGTGGCAGGGCAAGACCATCGTCGACCTCTCCCGCGCCTTCCTCGACACCAACGGCGCCGCCAAGCACACCACCATCGCCGTGGCCGACAAGTCCGGCGTGCGCGACGGCATGGACGCCCCTGCCGCCACCGACCTGCGCGGCGTGGCCTCCAGCCTGAAGTCCGCCTCCCGCCGCGGCCTCGCCGAACGCTTCGACGCCACCATCGGCGCGGGCTCCGTGCTCATGCCCTTCGGCGGCAAGTTCCAGCGCACCCCCGCCCAGGTCATGGCCGCCCTTCTGCCTGTCCTGCCCGGCCACGTCACTGAGGACTGCTCCGTCATGGCCTGGGGCTTCGACCCCGACCAGATGAGCATCGACCCCTTCATGGGCGCGTACCGCTCCGTCATCGTCTCCGTGGCCAAGCTCATCGCCGCGGGCTGCAAGCGCGAAGCCGTGTACCTCACCCTGCAGGAATACTTCGAGAAGCTCCGCACCGACCCCACCCGCTGAGGCAAGCCCTTCTCCGCCATACTCGGCGCCCTTTCCGCCCAGCTCGACCTCGACATCGCGGCCATCGGCGGCAAGGACTCCATGAGCGGCTCCTTCCTCGACATGGACGTGCCGCCCACCCTCATCTCCTTCGCCATCGCCCCTGCCAAGGCCGGCGACATCGTCTCCTCCGAATTCAAGGCCGCGGGCCGTCCCGTCTGCCTCTTCGAACCTGAAGACGATTCCGCCGAAGCCCTGCGCGCCTGCTGGGCCGAGTTCACCGAACTCGCCGCCGCCGGCAAGGTGGCCGCTGCCTGGGCCGTGGAGAACAGCATCGCCGAAGGCATCATGAACATGGCTTTCGGCAACGGCATCGGCTTCGCCGCCGCTGGCGAAGCTTCTTCCGAAGCCTGGTACAAGCCCCTGCCCGGCGCCATCATCGCCGAAATGGCCGACGCCGAGAGCGTGCCCGCCTCCGCCGTGCTGCTCGGCTCCACCACTGAGGAAGCCGTGGTCGCCCTTGGCGGCGAGAGCGTGGCCGTCTCCGAACTGCTCGCCCTGAACGAAGGCGTGCTCGAGGACATCTATCCCAACCGCGTGCCGCTGGACGAATCCGAAGTGCGCGTGCTCTCCGCCGAACAGGCCGACGTGGTGAAGCCCGCCCGCGTGAACTGCTTCGCCAAGCCGCGCGTGCTCATCCCCGTGTTCCCCGGCACCAACTGCGAATACGACTCCGCCCGCGCCGTGATGCGCGCCGGCCTCGACGCCGAGATACTGGTCATCCGCAACCAGAGCGCGGCCGAGGTGGCCGAGTCCGCCAACCGCTTCGCCCGTGCCGCCCGCAACAGCCAGATCATCTTCGTGCCCGGCGGCTTCTCCGGCGGCGACGAACCCGAAGGCTCCGGCAAGTTCATCACGGCCTTCTTCCGCAACCCCGAAGTGACCCACGCCACCATGGACCTGCTGAAGAACCGCGACGGCCTCATGCTGGGCATCTGCAACGGCTTCCAGGCCCTCATCAAGCTGGGCCTCGTGCCCTTCGGCGAGATCATCGACACCGACGCCCACTGCCCCACCCTGAGCTTCAACGTCATCAG
>JAZQMJ010000026.1:0-2064 GCA_045543435.1 Mailhella sp. | reverse complement strand
CTCCCCCATCCCCTTCAAACTTTTTAATTGGACAAAGAAAAGGCCCGGTTCTGCGTTGGTCAGAGCCGGGCCTTACGTTTCAGCAAATAAAAGTCTTTGGAAGATGGGAGGGGGTACGGGGGAGGGAAGGAAGCTTTTCTTCAGAAAAGTTCCTTTCCTCCCCCGTAAAAACTCTCTTACTTCTTCAGGAAAGCCGCGAAGGGAGAGATCTCGCGGAGGTTATGGACGATCTTGGGCATGACTTCGAGCACGCGGTCCACTTCGGCTTCGGTGTTGTAGCGGCAGAGGCTGAAGCGCACGGAGCCGTGGGCGTAGGTGAAGGGAACGCCCATGGAGCGGAGCACATGGGAAGGCTCGAGGCTGCCGGAGGTGCAGGCAGAGCCGGAGCTGGCGCAGATGCCGTACTGGTCCATCTGGAGCAGGAGGGCTTCGCCTTCCACGGCTTCGAAGGAGATGTTCACAGTGTTGGGCAGGCGGTGGGCTTCGTCGCCGTTGATCTTGCAGTTCGGGATAGCGGCAAGCAGGCCGGCCTGCAGGCGGTCGCGCATGGCGGCGACCTGAGTGCGCTCTTCCTGGATATTGGCGCCGGCGAGTTCGCAGGCCTTGCCCATGCCGATGATGTAAGGCACGTTTTCGGTGCCGGCGCGACGGCCGCGTTCCTGATGGCCGCCCTTGAGGAAAGGACGGAAGCGGGTGCCGCGGCGGACATAGAGGACGCCGATGCCCTTGGGGGCATGGAGCTTATGGCCGGAGATGGCGAGGTAGTCGATGGGCAGCTTCTTGAGGTCGATGACTTCCTTGCCCACGGCCTGCACGGCGTCCACATGGAGCTGGACGCCATGAGACTTCACGATCTGGGCCACCTTGTCGATGGGGAAGATGGTGCCGGTCTCGTTGTTGGCGTACATCATGGAAACGAGAGCGGTATCGGGACGGATGGAACGCTCAAGTTCCTCGAGGTCTATCTGGCCCTTGTCGTCCACGCCGAGCCAGGTCACGTCGTATCCCTTGTCTTCAAGGTAGTGGCCGTAGGCGAGCACGGCAGAGTGTTCGACCTTGGTGGTGATGACGTGGCGCTTTTCGGGCTGGGTCACGGTGGCGGAGTACCAGGCGGAGTTGTCGGACTCGGAACCGCAGGAAGTGAAGATGACTTCCTCAGGATCAGCGCCGATGAGCTGGCCGACCTGCTCGCGGGCAGTGTTCAGCCAGCGGCCCATCTGGCCGCCGAAGGTATGCATGCTGGAGGGGTTGCCGTAGAGCGGGCCGAAGGCGGGAAGCATGGCTTCGAGCACTTCAGGGGCAACGGCAGTGGTAGCGTTATTGTCGAAGTAGATGACGTTGGTGCGGTCGGCCATGTTACGCCTCCACGACATTGATGGCGGGATCGACCTGCTCGCGCAGAGTCTTTTCCACCAGGTTCTTCAGGGTGAGCTGGCTGGCATGGCAGCCGGAGCAGGCGCCGCGCAGAGCCACGACAACGGTGGTGCCGTCCACGTCGATGAGCTCGATGCTGCCGCCGTCGAGGGCGAGGCGGGGGGCGATGTCCTGGCTGAGGATGGTCATGACCTTCTGCATGCGCTGCACGTTGGTCATGCGGGCCACGGGCTTGATCTCGACCATGGGCTTCTCAACGGCGCGGAGCTTGTCGAGGATGGTCTGGATCTCGTCCTTGCAGGCGCCGCAGGCGCCGCCGGCCTTGATGAAGTGGGTCACGTCGTCAGCGCTGGACAGGTTGTTTTCCTGGGCGACCTTGATGATCTGCAGGTCGGTCACGCCGAAGCACTTGCACACGAGGCGGCCTTCTTCGTCGTGCTTCTTGGGGGGCAGGCCCTTCCAGCGGCGGATGGCGTCTTCGAGGGCTTCTTCGCCCATCACGGAGCAGTGCATCTTTTCCTTGGGGAGGCCGCCGAGGTAGTCGGCGATTTCCTTATTGGTCATCTTGGCGGCTTCTTCCATGGTCTTGCCCTTGATGAGTTCGGTGAGGGCAGAGCTGGAAGCGATGGCGCTGGCGCAGCCGAAAGTCTGGAACTTGGCATCTTCGATGACGCCTTCAGGGCTGACCTT